>JAFYOG010000052.1 GCA_017560285.1 Clostridia bacterium | reverse complement strand
GGCGTTGCCGATGTTTTTGCCCAGGGGGCGGTTCATATTGGTGATTACCGCCGCAACGTTTTTGCCTGCGGATTTGCCGATATTTACCATACTTTCGGCAAGAAGCTTTGCATCGGAATAGGTTTTCATAAAGGCGCCGTTGCCTGTTTTTACATCGAGAACGATGGAATTTGCGCCGCCTGCTAATTTTTTGCTCATTATACTTGAGGCAATAAGGGGAACCGAGGAAACTGTGGCGGTTACGTCCCTTAGGGCATATAGCCTTTTATCGGCGGGAACGAGGTTTGACCCCGCACTGCTTACGCAGATGCCGCATTGGTTGGCGATAGATATAAAATCTTCGTTTGAAATATCGGTGGAAAGCCCTTTTACAGACTCTAATTTATCGATAGTGCCGCCGGTATGGCCCAAGCCCCTGCCCGAAAGCTTTGCCACGGTACAGCCTAAGGTTGCCACGATAGGGGCGATAATAAGGGTGGTTTTATCGCCTACGCCCCCTGTGCTGTGCTTATCTACGGTAAAATTGAATTGGGATAAATTAAGCTTTTCGCCGCTGGATGCCATTATTTTGGTTAGGGCGGCGGTTTCTTTATTTGACATACCTGCAAAGCAGATTGCCATAAGGAAGGCGGATGCCTGATAATCCGGTACCTCGCCGGAAATATAGCCCTTTAGAAAAAAAGAAAGTTCTTGCTCGGTAAGCTCTTGATAATTGCGTTTTTTATCGATTATATCGTACATTCTCATAGGCTTTGCGCTCCGAAATTTAAGGGTAGAAGCTGTTTTAGGGTGTATTCCTTGAACCCGTCTTTATTTGCCAAAAGGATAATAAACTCCTCTTTGCAAAATTCGCACATAACCTGACGGCACACGCCGCAAGGGGGGCAAGGGTTTTCGCCCACGGTGGCTTTGCCGCCTGCGACGGCTATTGCAACAAAATTGCTTTTTCCGCTTGCGACGGCGGTTTGGAATGCCACACGCTCGGCACAGTTGGTGGCGGAATAGGATGCGTTTTCTATATTACAGCCTGTGAAAATACTGCCGTCGGCGCAGAGCAATGCCGCTCCCACGCGGAAGCTTGAATAAGGGGAATAGGAATTTTCTGCCGCTTTTATTGCCATATTTACAAGGCTTTGCTTATCTGAAGCTTTCATTATTCCATTTCCTTTGCGATTTTTACTATACGGCTTGTGCCAAGGCGGGATGCGCCTAAATTTATAAACTCGGTAGCATCTTGGATAGAGGAAATACCGCCTGCGGCTTTGATTTTTAAGCCCTTTGGAACGTTATCGGCAAACAGCTTTATATCTGCAAAGGTTGCCCCTGCTTTAGAAAAGCCGGTAGAGGTTTTTATGTAATCTGCCCCTGCTTTGCCCACAAGCTCGCACATTTTTATTTTTTCTTCGTCGGTTAGCAGGCAGGTTTCGATAATTACCTTTAGAACCTTGCCCTTGCAGCTTTGGCGCACGGCGGAAATATCCTTTAAAACGTAATCGTAATCCTTTGCCTTTAGCGCGCCGATATTTATAACCATATCTATTTCGGTTGCGCCGTTGGCAACCGCTTCTTCGGTTTCGAAGCATTTTACGGCGGTGGTGGTATTGCCGTTGGGGAAGCCTACCACGGTGCAAACCGCTACGGTTTCGTTAATGATAGATTTTGCCAAGGCTACGTAGCAAGGGGGAACGCAGACAGAGGCGGTTTTGTATTTTAATGCATCGTTACACAGAGCGATAATTTGGTCGGGGGTGGCGGTTTGAAGCAGTAACGTATGGTCGCAAACCGAAAGGATTTTATCTATATTCATTATATTTTCTCCTTTATGCGCTTTTTATTTATTTTAGCACAGAAATGCTTTTGTTGCAAGGGGAACAAAAGAGAAATGCCCGCCAAACGGCGGGCATTGGAATCTGTAATACTTATATCACGCGCAGTATGCGTAAAATGGATTACGAATTTCTCTTCTTTGCGAAGCAGTCGCTGCAGTATACAGGTCTGTCGTCAGAGGGCTGGAAAGGAATCTTTGCTTCGCAGCCGCATTCAGCGCAGGTAGCGGTGAACATTTCTCTGGGAGCTCTGGTAGCAGCCTTTCTTGCATCTCTGCAGGCCTTGCAACGCTGGGGTTCGTTCTGGAAGCCTCTTTCAGCGTAGAATTCCTGTTCGCCTGCGGTGAAAACGAATTCGTTGCCGCAGTCTTTGCAAGTTAATGTCTTGTCTTCGTACATTGGTGTGGTCTCCTCTTGTTTTGTGGTTGTTTTTATTTAATCCCTTTGGGATTTTTTAACTGTTTGGGGTGATACCCTTGGTTTGAAGCACTATTTGCTTTAGCTTTGTGCGGATACGGTATACCGCGTTGGTTGCACTTTTTACGCTTTTGCCGGTAACAAAGGCTATATCTGCATAGGACATTTCGGACAGGTACATATCGAACACTACCCTTTCGTAGGGGGAAAGGGCGGAAAATACGCTGTCGTACAGGCCGCGGGCGCGGACGCTGTCTAAATGAACCTCCTCTGCCGAGGGAACGGTTTCTTCGTTGGTTATATCGGCAACGGGAAGTGCGGTTTTTGCTTGGGTATAATATTTGCGGAGGCCGCTTATTATACTGTTGCGGATACAACGGCTTGCATAAGTAGCAAAGGATGCGGAAACACCGTCGTAGCTTTTTACTGCCTTGAAAAGCCCGATAAGACCTTCCTGCAATAAATCCTCTTTAATAGAAACAGGTGTGTTGGTGAGCTTTACCTGTAGTTCCAACACCTGCCTGTAAAGTTCTGCCAAGGCGGCAAATGCGTATTCATCGCCGTTTTTGGCAGAGATGATTAACGCTTCTTCGCTTTGGTGTAGGGTTTGTTGGGTGGTGTTTTGAAACAAGTTAAGCTCCTTTGCGATATGGGTACAGGTACACAACTACATACCGCTTTTTTATATTATACACTTTTGGACGAGTTTGTCAAGAATTTTTCACGAACGTTACATAAATTCGTCATATTCGACAAAAATCAACCCTGAAATTTACGGATAATGCCCTTTAAACGGCGGCGCATTATAGGCATTTTGCTACAAACGTCCTTTGCCAAGGCGATTTGAGCTTTGGTGCGGATTAGGTTATGGTTGGGCATTTTGCATTTGAAATACACGTCACCATCGAGATAATCCTTTAAAAAGCGGGCGGCAAGCTCTAAGGTTATGGCAAGAACGCCATCGGGCAGAGTTTCGATTTCTTTATCGGTTACACTGCCAAGCAGACAGGGCACGAAGCCGTCGGCAAAGGCGGTGTAATATTCTATATCTAAATAAATCGCATCAAGATCGGGGTTATCCTCGCCGCCGGGGTTTGCGGCAAAGCGCACGGCATCGCCGAAATCGTAGGCTACCAAGCCGGGCATTACGGTATCCAAATCGATAACCGCAAGATGTTCGCCGGTGGCGAAATCGAACATTACGTTATTGCATTTTGTATCGTTATGGACAACGCGGTTGGGAAGAATTCCCTGCTCGTTAAGCTCGCAGAGCATTACCGCTTCCTTTTCCATAGACATTAAATAATCGTATTCTTCCCGAACCGATTCCAACCTGTTGTGTATATCAGCTTTTGCAGAGGCACGAAGATCTTCGTAACGCTTTTTCGTGTTGTGAAAATCGGGAATGGTAACAAAAAGCTCTTCGGCAGGAAAATCTGCAAGCTGTTGCTGAAATTCGCCAAAGGCGAGGCCTGCAGAGCGAAGTCTGGGTGCATCGGACAAGGAAGAATTTATAGAGCTGTATACGTAGGAAAGAACCCGCCAATAGCTGCCCTTTTCGTCGATATGGTAATAGCTGCCGTCTGCCTTGCGGTAATAGCGCAATACCTTGCGGCGGATATCGGGTTCGCCCGCTTGGCGAAGCTTTGCCTCGATATGGTCGGTTACCTTACCTACGTTTTCGGCAATACGTTCGGGGTCGGTAAACACCTTGTGGTTTACACGCTGAATTAGGTATTGACGTTCCCCTTCCTCGTAGGCGGTGGTGGCAACGTAGGTATCGTTAATATTGCCTGCGCTTACGCAACGGATATCCAAAAGGGTACCCTTTAGATTAAATTCTGAAATAAGTGTTTTGAACAGCGGAAAAAGCTTACCGTACATATTGATCATCCTTTATCTATAAAGTAATGAGGGTCTGCGCGATATTGTTTGTCTGCCCTTTCCCACATTGCGGGGGTATAAACCAAGTGGCAGTCTGCTGATAATATTTTACCTTTTTTTAGTTCGTCGTTAATTAAAATGGCTTCCAAACGGTCGTACCTTTGGATAACCCCTTTAAAGTTATGGGCATAGCAATTTAGCTCTTTATTGTTTCCCAAATTGTCGGTTACCGTATATTTATAGCAATCGCCGAATAAATAATCGGGCTTGGATAATTCCTCGACGGCGTGCATAGAGGTGTTTGGAACCGTTCCGCAACCCAAAAACAGAATTTTACCGTTAAGCTCCATTACCTTGCGGAAGGGTGAATTTGCGCCGCAGGGTGTGGTATCCAAAATATGTGAGGATACAACAAAATCGGCGTTTTTGCCCAAGGCGCAGCAGGAATGGGTAGGGTTTATACTGCGGATAACGCCCTTTACCTCGGTACGGAAATATTCCGCCAAGGCACCCACGTTTGATGGGGTGTTGTGATAATCGAACCTTGGGTTGTTGGGGTTGCAATGCATATAGCTTAGTGCAGGAAGCACCAGCGTGCCTTCGTCGCCAAGGGCGGTTAACAGCCCCTTTATAACAGCTTCTGCAGATGTTTTGCCCAAGGACCGCAAAGAGGAATGAACCAAAAGCGTATCGCCCTTATTTATGCCCAAAAGCTTGGCATCGTTGGCGATAGCTTGGGAAATAGAGGTCATTTTATTGCTCCGTTTTTAATATTATTACATTTTTCGCGGGAATGATTACTTTATTATTATATTCCTCGTTTGTAAGAAGGTTTACTGCTTTATTTGCAATTTCGGCAGTATATTCGTTATCGGACATATTGGAAAGAATAATAAGCTTTTGGCTTTCTTCGGGCATTCCGCGGGTAATTCTTACCACACCGTGGGATTCCTCGGTTACGGTAAGCTCTGTTGCGGTGAACAGAGGCTCGTTACGGCGGATATTGTTTACCTTTGCGAAGAAGGTGGAATATTCGTCGTTAAAGCCTGCGGTTGGGAAGGTTCGGCGGTTAAAGGGATCTCTGTAACCCTCCATAGCGATTTCGTCGCCATAGAAAATGCAGGGCACGCCGGGCAAAGCCGCCAAAAGCAGGTATGCCTGCTTTAGCAATTCTTTTGTTCTTTCCCTATTCTCTGCGGGCATACGGGTGGTGGCAAGCTGTGTATATTCAAGCTCGGTTTCGGGCACGCCGCCCAAAACGGTGGTGATACGTTCGGTATCGTGGGAGCCTAAATAGTTTACCAAGGCGGCAAGCTTATGGGGCGGATAATGGCGGTACAGGGTAGAAACGGTTTGGGCAAAAATACCCGAATAGCCGTGTTTTACATAATCTACCACTGCGTTGCGGATGGGGTAGTTTGTAACAGAATCCAGCTGTTTACCCCTGAAATACGCCTTGCGCTCGTTATAAGCTACCTTGTTGGATGCGTCTTCCCATACCTCGCCGATAATTATGGCATCGGATTTATGCTTTTTGATTGCGGCAGTGATACGTTCAAGGAAGGAGCCCTCCAGCTCGTCCACAACGTCCAACCGCCAACCGTCGATACCCATACGCATATATTTGGGGATAACCTGATCGGTTATAAAGCGGATATAGCTTTCGCCCCGTACTATTCTGGGCAGGTTGGTTATGCCCCACCAGCTTTCGTAGGTGTGGGGATAATCGTGGAAGGTGAACCAATTATAATATGGAGATTCCTTGCTTTGGCAAGCGCCGTTGCCGTATTTGCCGTAGGCATCGAAATATATACTATCGTTCCCAACATGGTTGAAAACACCGTCGAGAATGATTTTTATTCCTTTTTGGTGGGCTTCGTCTATAAGAGTTTGTAAGGCTTTATCGCCGCCGAAGGATTTATCTACCGCCAAGAAATCGGCAGTATCGTACTTGTGGCAGGAATAAGCCTCGAAAATGGGGTTTAGGTATATGCAGTTTACCCCAAGGGATACCAAATAATCCAGCTTTTCTGCCACACCGTAAAGGGTGCCGCCGAAGTGGGTGTTGTTGGGGAAGGCTTCGCCGCCCTTTTGGGGGTGTTCGGGGATGCCGTTTTCCCAATCCTCGTTATAGACTGCATCGCTGCGGCGTTCTGTTAACCCGCCCTTTGCAAATCTATCGGGGAAGATTTGGTATATTACCCCGCCGTAAAGCCAATTTGGCAGGGCGTATTCTTCGTTATAGACCAATAACTGACATTCGTTAACGAAGGATTCTGCAAGATAGCAGTTTTCGCCGTAATCGAAGGCTGTGTAATAGCGTTTGCCGTTGAAAACAAATTCGAAATGGCAAAAATACAAGCCGTCTTTGGCACCAAGCTCGTTGGTGTTAAAGGAAATTTGCGCGGAAAAGCAATCCCCTAACCTGTTAGCGGATAATTCCCGTGCGAATATTACTTTTTCGTCGTTACCGATATAAAACCAAATTTGGTCGCAACCTAAATTGTTTACGGAAAGCGACACGGTTACGTCGCTGCCCGACCTTACCGCATGGCACCCTTTGGGGGTGCCAGCGGAGGTGATTTGAAATATGCAATTCATTATTTCTTAACAGGCTTGAGGTTCCAGATGTTTTCGGCGTATTCCTTGATACTGCGGTCTGCGGCAAAGAAGCCTGCGCCTGCAATATTGATAGCCGCCATACGGTTCCACTTTTCTCTGTCTTTGTAATCTGCAAAGAGCTTTCTGCGTGCTTCGGTATAGAAGTCGAAATCGGCAAGACACATAAAGGGGTCGGATACACCGAAGGAGTAAAGCAGATAGTTTGCAATGTCGGAGAAGGATCTGCCGTTGAAGCCAACCTGAAGTGCGTCTACCGCAGCCTTAAGATCGGGGTTACGGTTATAATAATAGGAAGAAGCGTAGCCCTTGCTCCAAAGCTCGTTAACCTCTTCTGCGGTGTGGCCGAAGATGTAGATGTTATCTCTGCCAACCTGTTCTGCCATTTCTACGTTTGCACCGTCGAGAGTACCGATGGTAAGAGCACCGTTGATCATAAACTTCATGTTACCGGTACCGGAAGCTTCCTTACCTGCAAGAGAGATCTGTTCGCTTACTTCAGCGGCAGGCATAAGGTGTTCTGCAAGGGTAACGTTGTAGTTTTCGAGGAATACTACGCGAAGCTTTTCGCGGATTTTGGGGTTCTTTTCGATATCTGCGGCGATGTAGCAGATAAGACGGATAATATCCTTTGCGGTGTAATAACCGGGGGCAGCCTTTGCCGCGAAGATAAAGGTTGCGGGGGTTATGTCTGCATCGGGATTTTCCTTTAATTTAACGTAAAGGTTGATAACGTTAAGGGCATTAAGAAGCTGACGCTTGTATTCGTGCAGACGCTTTGCCTGTACGTCGAATACGGTGTTGGGGTCGATGGTGATGCCCTTGGTCTTTTTGATATAGTTTGCAAAATCTACCTTGTTTGCCTTCTTAATTTCGTCTAAGCGGGCAAGAACAGAGGAATCGTTAGCAAAGTTAGCAAATTTGGAAAGCTGTGCGGCATCGGCGCGGTATTCGGGGCCGATGGTTTCGTCAAGCAAGGATGCAAGACGGGGGTTGGAGTAGCAGAGCCACTTTCTGTGTGCGATACCGTTGGTTACGTTGGTAAAGCGTTCGGGGTACATATCGTTATAATCTTCGAAAACGGTTTCCTTAAGGATTTCGGAATGCAATCTGGAAACGCCGTTAACGGTGTGAGAGCCGATAACAGAAAGGTTTGCCATACGAACAGAGCCCTTGTTAAGAATGGACATTCTGCCGATTTTATCCCAATCGCCCATAAATGCTTCCCATGCATCGGCACAGAAGCGGCGGTTGATTTCCTTAATGATAGCGTAAATTCTGGGAAGCTTAAGAGCGAACAGTTCTTCGTTCCAGCATTCCAAAGCTTCGGGAAGTACGGTATGGTTGGTGTAGGAAACGGTTCTGGTTACGATATCCCAAGCCTTATCCCAAGCAACGTGGTGATCGTCGATAAGGATACGCATAAGTTCGGGGATACACAAAGCGGGGTGGGTATCGTTAATGTGGATAGCAACCTTATCGGGAAGGTTATCTAAGGATTTGAAGCGGAAGAGGTGGCGCCAGATAATGTTCTGCAAGGATGCAGATACCAAGAAGTATTGCTGAGTAAGACGGAGCAATTTACCTTCGTGGTGGTTATCGGCGGGATAAAGCACCTTGGAAATGGTTTCTGCAATGGTGTTTTCTTCTACTGCCTTAAGATATTGACCCTGAGAGAAGGCTTCCATATTGAAGTTATGGATATCTCTTGCCTTCCACAAGCGCAAGGTATTTACAGCCTTGCCTACGCCGCCGGAAATAAGCATATCGTAGGGGACTGCTTCTACTTCGTCGTAATTTTCGTATACGATTTCGCAGTGGCCGTCGTGCCATTCCTCGCGTACGTGGCCGCCGAAGCGTACGGTTACAGCGCGGTCGTGGCGGGGTACGAGCCAGTTTTGGTCATCGGGCAACCAGATATCGGGAAGCTCTAACTGTTCGCCGTCTACCAATCTTTGCTTGAACAAGCCGTATTCGTAAAGAATACAGTAGCCTCTTGCAGGGTAATCCTGAGAAGCCAGCGCATCCATAAAGCAGGATGCCAATCTGCCCAAGCCCCCGTTACCTAAGCCGGGGTCTGCTTCGAGCTCGTAAACGTCTTCCAGATCGAAGCCCATTTTTTTAAGAACCTTGCGGTATTCTTCCTCGATGCCGAGGTTGCATAGGTTCATTTTTAAGGATCTGCCGATAAGGAATTCCATACACATATAGTAGACTTGTTTAGCCTGATTTTTGGTTACCTTTTCTTCAAATTCCTTGTTTCTTACTGCCAAAGCATCACGTACTGCCAAAATGGTAGCCTGATAAATCTGCTTAATGTCAGCATCGCCTTCGCTGATACCGAAGTAACGAGAAAGCTTAGAATTGAGTGCCTCGCGGATTTCGGAGGCGGTTTGTTTGTTTGCCATGTTTAACGTGGTTCCTTCCGAGTTTAATCGAATTTTTTGTAGAGTTCTATATAGGAAAGCGCACTTTGATTCCAAGAGAAATCAACACGCATTACCTTCTTTTGAAGCTTTTCGAAGAATTCGCGGTCTTCGTACCAAATGGTTACCGCGCGGTAGATAGAGCCAAGCATTTCGTAGGCGCTGTATGCCGCAAAGGTAAAGCCGTTGCCGCCGCCCAGGTTGCCGATATCCTTTATGCTGTCGTACAAGCCGCCGGTTTCGTGGATTACGGGCACTGCGCCGTAGCGGGAGCAGATCATTTGAGCCAAGCCGCAGGGTTCGCTGCGGGAGGGCATAAGGAACAGGTCTGCCGCGGAATAGATTTGCTTTGACAGATCGCGGTTGTAGGTGATAAGCGTTTTGCATTTATCGGGGTAGCGTTCAGCAAGAGATTTGAAATATTCCTCGTAGCTCTTATCGCCCATACCGAGGATTACAAGCTGAACGTCGGATTTCATAAGTTCATCCCCTGCCAGCATTACAAGGTCAAGGCCCTTGTGGCTTACAAGGCGGGAGATAACCGCGATAAGGGGAACGTCGTCCCTTTCGGGCAAGGACAGCATTTTTTGCAAGCCGGATTTACAAAGCTTTTTGCCGCCGAAGCTGCGGGTAGAAAAGTTTGCGAAAATTTCTTTATCCTTGGAGGGGTTGTAATATTCTTTATCGATACCGTTAAGTATACCGGAAAGCTTATAGCTGTAGGCGTTAAGAACGTTATCTAACCCGTGAGAGAACTTGGGAGAAAGAATTTCCTTTGCATAGGTGGGGCTTACGGTGGTAACTGCATCGGCACATACGATAGCGCCCTTTAGCAGGTTGATGCAGTTGTTATATTCTACAATGCCCAAATCCCAAGACATTAAGCCGAATATATCGCCCAAAAGCTCGGTGCCGTAAATGCCCTGATATTGGATATTGTGGATTGTGAAGATAGCCTTGGTGTTTGCATAGCGTTCATCGTTAAGGGCATAGCAACGCTTTAGATAGATTACGCTTAATGCGGCGTGCCAATCGTGAGCATGCAAAATATCGGGGATAAAATCGATAATGGGGAGAACCTCTAACGCGGCGCGGCAGAAGAAGGCAAAGCGTTCGCCGTCATCGAATTCGCCGTAAAGCGAACCGCGCTTGAAGTAATATTCGTTATCCAAGAAATAGAAGGTTACGCCCCTGTGCTCGTATTTGAAAATACCGCAATAAACGTGGCGCCAAGAAAGCTGAACGAAGGTATAGCCCACGTATTCGAACTTGCTGCGATATTGATCGCCGATTTGGGAATAGAGGGGCATTATAACGCGAACGTCATCCTCGCCAACGCCGTTAAGGGCAGAGGGGAGAGAGCCGATTACGTCGCCCAAGCCGCCGGAGGAGGCAAAAGGAAGGGCTTCGCCTGCTACGTAAAGTATCTTTTTCATAATTATTCTTCCTTAAAATAATATATTGGGAATATTTGGGTAAAATTACAGCCGAATTTACCCTTGAATTTAACACCAAAACGGTATTCAATTTCTTGAACACCGTTTTTGTATATATTATACGTTAGAGCCTTTATCTATGAAGAAAGGTCTGGTTTCGTGGCCGGAAAGAACCCTGCCGTCGCGGATAACAACGTTTTTATCGGTTACAACGCAGTTAAGGTATACGTTTTCGCCGGTGATGGTATCCTGCATAATTATGCTGTTTTTGATATGGGTATTCTTGCCTACCTTTACGCCGCGGAAAAGGATAGAGTTTTCTACGGTGCCCTGAATTACGCAGCCGTCGGCAATAAGAGAATTGCGAACGATTGCGCCGTCGGTATAGGAAGCGGGCGAAGAATTACGAACCTTTGTGAATACAGGTCTGTTACGCACGCCGAAGATGGAACGGCGGATTTCGGGATCCAGCATATCCATACTGCAACGGAAATAATCGGTCATGCTGCGGATGGTTGCAAGATAGCCGTCGAACTTGAACACGCGGCAATCGTGGCGCTGATAATTGCGGATAAGAATATCCTTGGTGAAGCTGGTATAGCCGTGTGCCATAGCATCGGTAATAAGCTCTTCCAAATATTTTTTGCCGATACAGAGAACGCGGATATAAACGTCCTCGAAGCCGTCGCGCATACCGGAATAATCTACAACCTCGGTAACCTTGCCGTTATCGTCGGAATTAACGATAGTGATTGCGCGGGTGGTATCCTGCGCTACGTAGCTGCTCTTTACGCCCAAGGTGATATCTGCGCCGGAGGCGATATGCTGTTCTACCATAGCCGAAAGGTCAAGGTTGCAAACGGTATCGCAATCGGAAAGAACAACAACGTCTTCTTTGCAATCGGCGATAAAATCGCGGATGCTGATTAAAGCCTCCAAGCGGGTGCTGTAAAGGTAGTTGCTGTTGTTTGCAAATGCGGTGATGTAGGGGGGAAGGATTTTTACGCCGCCGTGTCTGCGAGCCAAATCCCAATCCTTACCGGTATCGATATGGTCCATAAGGGACTGATAGTTATAGTGAGTGATAATGCCAACGTGGGTAATATCGGAATTTACCATGTTGGAAAGAGCAAAGTCGATAAGGCGGTAACGGCAACCGAAGGGTACGGAAGCCATGGTACGCTGTTTTGTAAGCTCGTATACGCTTTTTTCGTTAATGCTGGAAAAGATAATACCTACTGCGTTCATAACTTTACCCCCTTTTATTTAGCCGAAAGCTCGGTTAGCATATTGTTGTCGCAAATTACGGCATCGGGAACCGAAACGCCGTCGGGCACGTTTAGGCTGCCGCCCAAAAGGGTTATACCCTTGGAGCTTGCCATTTCTTTACCTACGCTTGCGCCCTTGCCGATAACGGTATCGGAATCTATTACCGAATAATCTACGGTAGCATCTGCTTTAACGGTTACGTTGCCCAAAATTACGCTGTCGCGTACTACGGCGCCTGCTTCTACGATTACGCCGGCGGAAAGTACGCTGTTGATAACGGTACCGTAGATTTCGCAACCCTCGGTAACGATAGAGTTGTTTATAACCGCGCCCTGACCTACGTAGTGGGGGGGCATAGCATCGTTACGGGAAAGGATACGCCATTCCCTATCCTTAAGGTTAAGAACGGGACGTTCGCCAAGCAAATCCATATTGGATTCCCAAAGGCTGTCGATGGTTCCAACGTCCTTCCAATAGCCCTCGAACCTGAAGGCATAGAGCTTTTCGCCTGCGTTGAGCATTGCGGGGATAATGTTCTTACCGAAGTCGTTAGAGCTGTTTTCGGTTTTTTCGTCAGCCTCTAAGTACGCCGCCAATTTATCGCGGCTGAACACGTAAACACCCATAGACGCTTTTGTGCTCTTAGGTTCCTTGGGCTTTTCGGCGAATTCGGTAATACGCATGCTTTCGTCGGTTGTCATTATACCGAAGCGGGATGCTTCTTCCAACGGAACGTCGAACACTGCAATAGTACAAGCCGCGCCGGTTTTCTTGTGGGCTTCTATCATTTCGGCATAGTCCATTTTATAAATATGGTCGCCGGAAAGGATTACAACGTATTCCGGGTCGTATCTATCGATAAACTGAAGGTTTTGATAAATAGCGTTTGCGGTGCCTTTGTACCAATCGGCACGCTGTTGGCCTTGATAAGGAGGCAACGTCATTACACCGCCGTAGGTACGGTCCATATCCCAGGGTTGTCCGTTGCCGATATATTCGTTAAGTGCAAGGGGCTGGTACTGGGTGAGGACACCAACGGTATCGATGCCGGAATTGATACAGTTGGACAAGGGGAAATCGATAATGCGATACTTCCCGCCGAAGGGCACTGCGGGCTTTGCAATACGCTGAGTGAGAAGGTGCAGACGGCTGCCCTGACCGCCGGCGAGGAGCATTGCGACTGTTTCTTTCTTTGTGATCATGCCTTATCTCCTTAAAAATAAAATCGTTATTTTTAATTGCCAAACTTGGGTTGTTAACCGTTTTCGCTTTCGCCGCCGATGGCATAAATGCTGTCGAAGGCGTTGCCGTCGGATGAGTGCGGAAGCTTGCCGCCCTTGAACGCCGTTATAAAGGCTGACAGCAGGATT
Source organism: Clostridia bacterium (assembly GCA_017560285.1). Taxonomy (GTDB): domain Bacteria; phylum Bacillota; class Clostridia; order Oscillospirales; family CAG-382; genus Coliplasma. The sequence continues at coordinate 6,454 of JAFYOG010000052.1, read as the reverse complement.
ACCATACATAAAACCGCCGCCAACCTGACAAGGTCTGATTTATGCTTTTTTACAAAAGACAAAAACGACACGGCAGATTAACCCCAAATTCTAATTATTAATATTATTTTAACACTTTCTTACATTAAAATCAAGGGGTGCGGCAGAAAAAGTTTGCATTTGCGTACATTAAAATTAATATATATGCGTTTTTGGGGCACTTTTTCGTAACGGACGTGCATAGGGAAATATTTTTTTGAAAAAATATAAAAAAGGGCTTTACAAAAGCCAAAAAATGTGGTACATTATTGTGGAATGCGGAAAACCGCATATTTGGGATATTCTCGGTTTACGGGGACACGGGCGTTTTTATTGCCCGACTTCACCAGCCGTTTGCCGGGGTTTCTGCAAAAAATATTTTATTTTGAAAGGTGAAAAACCATGCTTAACAAAGACGTAAAGCAAAACCTCATTAAGGAATACGCTGTTCACGAAGGTGACACCGGTTCCCCCGAAGTACAGATTGCTATTCTTTCCAAGAGAATCGCAGAATTGACCGAGCACCTTAAGAAGAACCCTAAGGACAACCACTCTCGCAGAGGTATGCAGCAGATGATCGGTAAGAGAAGAAAGTTCCTTAACTATCTTATCAAGAACGATATCGAACGCTACCGTTCCGTTGTTGAAAGACTCGGTATTCGTAAGTAATTCGGAAATCCTATCAGCGTTTAGAGCACCTCGGAGGTTATTACAATTTCCGAGGTGTTTCGTTGAACGGACACAAACAGCTTTAATTTGAAAGGGATACGGGGGTTTAGCAGTTACCTCTGTACCGAAAAAATTTCGGTATGCAGTTAAGTGTTAAACTTCTACCCTTTCGGAAAAATAAAAAAAGAAAACGAAAGGAAAAAAGTTATGTTTGAAAACTTCAAAACATTCACCTATGAGCTTGCGGGCAGACCCTTGGTTATTGAAACCGGCAAGCTTGCACAGTTGGCAGGCGGCTCTTGCTTGGTTCGCTACGGCGAAACCGCAGTGCTTGCAAACGCTACCATGTCTGCGGCACCCAGAGACGGAATAGACTTCCTTCCCCTCTCGGTTGATTATGAAGAAAGACTTTATGCGGCAGGCAAAATTCCCGGCAGCTGGAACAGAAGAGAAGGCAGACCTACCGAGCACGCTATTCTTGCTTCCAGAGTTATCGACAGACCTATTCGTCCCTTGTTCCCCAAGGATCTTCGTAACGACGTAGTTCTTTCTTTAACCGTTATGTCCGTGGACCCCGATTGTTCCCCCGAAATTTCGGCTATGATCGGTGCTTCTATTGCAATTTCTATTTCTAACATTCCTTGGAACGGTCCTATTGCAGGCGTTTTCGTTGGTTTGGTTGACGGCAAGATCGTTATTAACCCCACCGCAGAACAGCGCGCAAAGAGCGACCTTGAGCTTACCGTTGCAGGTAGCAAGAACAAGGTTGTTATGATTGAAGCAGGCGCAAACGAGGTTGACGATGAAACCATGTACGACGCTATTATGAAGGCGCACGAGGAAATTAAGCCTCTTTGTGACTTTATCAGCGAAATTCAGGCAGAAATCGGCAAGCCTAAGTTTGAATATCCCTCCTGCGATATCGACCACGATATGTTCGACAGAATCGAAGCTATGGTGGGCGAAGACGTTAAGGCGGCTCTTGACACCGACGACAAGAGAATTCGCGATGCCGCATTACAGCCTATTTACGAAAGAGTATACGAAGAGCTTGCAGAGGATTATCCCGAAGGCAAGGCTATGATGGACGAATGTCTTTACAAATTGCAGAAGCAGATCGTTCGCAGATGGTTACTTGACGAAAAGAAGCGTGTTGACGGCAGAAGAATGGACCAGATACGTCCCCTTGCCGCAGAGGTTGGGCTTCTTCCCAGAACCCACGGCTCCGGCTTGTTCACCAGAGGTCAGACACAGGTTCTTACCATTGCTACCCTTGCTCCCGTTAGCGAAGCACAGCTTTTGGACGGTATTGACGGCGAGGACAGCAAGAGATATATGCACCACTACAATATGCCCGGTTATTCCGTTGGCGAAGCTAAGGCTGCAAGAAGTGCAGGCAGACGCGAAATCGGCCACGGTGCGTTGGCAGAACGTTCTTTGGTGCCCGTACTTCCCTCTGTTGAGGAATTCCCCTATGCTATCCGTTTGGTAAGCGAGGTTGTTTCCTCTAACGGTTCTACCTCTCAGGCATCCGTTTGCGGTTCTACCCTTGCACTTATGGATGCGGGCGTGCCTATTAAGGCTCCCGTTGCGGGTATTTCCTGCGGTCTTATTACCGAAGGCGACAGCTGGGATACCATGATTGATATTCAGGGTCTTGAAGACTTCTTCGGCGATATGGACTTTAAGGTTGCAGGTACCAAGAAGGGTATTACCTCTATTCAGATGGACCTTAAGATCGACGGTCTTACCCCTGCTATTATTAAGCAGGCTTTGGAAACCACCCACGCTGCAAGAAACGTTATTCTTGACGAGGTTATCACCGCTTGCATTGCAGAGCCCAGAGATGACGTTTCCAAGTACGCTCCCAAGATGATTTCTACCAAGATCGACCCCGACAAGATCAGAGAAGTTATCGGCAGCGGCGGTAAGGTTATTCAGAAGATCTGTGCAGACACCGAATGTAAGATCGATATCGAGGACGACGGTTCTGTATTTATCTCTGCAGTTAACAAGGACAATGCTTACAAGGCGTTGAAGATTGTTGAAGCTATTGCAAAGGACCCCGAACCCGGCGAAATCTTCTGGGGTACCGTTACCAGAATAATGACCTTTGGCGCGTTTGTTGAAATTGCCCCCGGCAAGGAAGGCTTGGTTCACATTTCCCAGCTCGACAAGAAGCGTGTTAACAAGGTTGAAGACGTTGTTACCGTTGGCGATACCATTAAGGTTATCGTTTCGGAAATTGACGAAAAGGGCAGATTGAACCTTTCCAGAAAAGACGCCCTTGACGTTGTTGACGATATGTAATATTTTAGAGAATCGGTTTTGCGCCGATTCTCTTTTTTCTTATTGACTAAGCAAAATATGTTTGGTATAATAAATCTGTATCACTATACTGTTTTTTAGGAGGGGTGCTTTATGTTCAGGCGTGTTTTTATTATCGTTTTGGACAGCGTGGGGATTGGTAATGCCCGCGATGCCCAACGCTTTGGCGACGAAGGCGCCCACACACTAAAAAGCGTTATGACCGCAAATCCAAGGCTTGATAACCTTGCGAATTTAGGCTTGTTTAACATTGGCAGAGCGGGATTGACAGAGTATGGGGTTAATAAACCCGCAGGGTTTTACGGCTATGCCGAGGAACGCAGTAACGGCAAGGATACCACGTTAGGGCATTGGGAAATAGCGGGGCTTGTTTCGGAAACGGCTTTGCCCGTTTATCCCAACGGGTTCCCTAAAGAGATTATAGAAAAGTTTGAAGCTGAAAACGGCGTAGAGGTTATATGCAATCTTCCCTACTCCGGCACCGAGGTTATTAAAGATTACGGCGAAGAACACTTGAAAACCGGCAAAATTATAGTTTATACATCGGCGGACAGTGTGTTTCAGATTGCCGCCCACGAGGATATGGTTCCTTTATGGCGGTTATATGAAATGTGCGAAAGCGCACGCAAAATTCTTTGCGGCGAACACGCGGTCGGCAGGGTTATTGCAAGGCCCTTTGCAGGCGAAATAGGCAGTTTTTACCGCACCGGCGGGCGGCACGATTATTCCCTGACCCCTTTTGGCGATACTATGCTTGACCTGCTTAAGGCAAAGGGGCTTGACGTAATATCGGTGGGCAAGATAAACGATATTTTTGCATCGAGAGGTGTTACGGAAAGCCACCCCACCAAGGGCAACGCAGAAGGCATTGAACGACTTTTTGATATTGCAAAAAGGGATTTTTGCGGCTTGTGCTTTGTTAACCTTGTGGATTTCGACTCTTCCTACGGGCACAGAAACGATATAAAGGGTTATGCCCGCGCGCTGGAGCAATTTGACGTTGCGTTGGGTGGATTTTTACCCGAAATGCGGGATGACGACCTGATTATTATAACCGCAGACCACGGCTGCGACCCCGGATTTAAGGGCACCGACCACACCCGCGAAAACGTGCCGATTATTGCCTATTACAAGGGCTGTAACGGCGGCGATTTGGGCGGTTTTGACGGCTATGGCTGTATTGCAAAAACAGTTTGCGATAATTTTAAAATAGATAACCTATTCCCCTTTGAAAGCTTTATGGGGGATATTGAAGGGAGGCAACAGATATGTTAAAGATGAGCGACGTTATTACCAAAAAGCAACAGGGCCGAGAGCTTGACGAAGAGGAAATTGCGTTCTTTGTTAAGGGCGTTACCGACGGCAGTATTCCCGATTATCAGATTTCCGCATTGCTTATGGCGATATGGTTTAAGGGGATGACCGAGGAAGAAACGGTTATGCTTACCGAATATATGGCAGACAGCGGCGAAACCGCAGAGCTTTCTTCGGTTAAGGGTAAAAAGGTAGATAAGCACAGCACCGGCGGTGTTGGCGATAAGGTTTCGCTTATTGTAGGACCTATGGTTGCCGCCGTTAATAAAGGGATTTACGTTCCCAAAATGGCAGGCAGAGGGCTTGGATTTACCGGCGGTACGTTGGATAAATTAGAGGCCTGCAAGGGTGTTAACACCGAGATTTCTGCCGAAAAGTTCGAGGAAATTGTTAGAGAAATAGGGTTCTGTATTGCAGGGCAAAGCAAGCGCTTAGCCCCTGCCGACGGTGTGCTTACCGCACTGCGGGACGTTACCTGCACCGATAACTCTATTCCCCTTATTGCCGCAAGTATTATGAGCAAAAAGCTTGCATCCGGCAACGAATGTATTGTTTTGGATATTAAGTGCGGAAGCGGCTCTTTTTGCAAAACCATGCGTGATGCCGAGGAATTGGCGCGTTTGATGATAAGAATAGGCGCGCGGGAAAACCGCAAGACCGTGGCTTTGATTACCGATATGTCTGCCCCCTTGGGCTGTGCGGTGGGTAACAGCGTAGAGCTGATAGAGGCTATAAGAGTTTTGGAGGGCAGAGGCGACCAAGAGCTTACCGAGCTTTGTATTGCCGTTGCCGCAAATATGCTTTATACCGCCAACGTTGCGGATTATGAAACCTGCGAAGCCTTGGCAGAGGAAACACTTTACGACGGCACCGCGCTGGATAAGCTGGCAGAGCTTGTAGAACGGTTGGGCGGCGATAAGCGTTATATTTACGATACCAACCTTTTTGATGAAAGCAACGTTACCGCTATGCTTGTTGCAGACAGAAGCGGTTATATTACCCGAATTGACGCTATGCAGGTTGGCAAGGCGGCATCGGTTTTGGGCGCGGGCAGAGATAAGCTTGGGGAAGAAATCGACCACAGCGCGGGTATTATTTTGAACAAGCATATAGGCGACAGAATAGAAGAGGGCGAAGCGCTTGCAACACTGCAGGCAAAGAACCTTGACCGCGCGCAGGCGGGTATGGAATACCTGTTTAAGGCGGTTACCATTGGTGATACCCCGCCCGAAAAGAAGAACATTATTTTAAAGCAAATCGGAGCAAATTACTGATATATGGAAGTTTACGAATCTAACTGTCTGCAGGAAACCGAAAAAATTGCGGAAGCCATTGCAGAAAAGGTTAAAAACGGCGGTTTTTTGGCGTTATACGGCGGTATGGGCGCGGGAAAAACAAGCTTTGTAAGAGGCTTGGTTAAGGCGTTATGCCCCGAATGCTTGGAGCTTGTGCATTCGCCCACATTTGCTATTGTTAACGAATACCGCGGAAGCAATATTAATATTTTCCATTTTGATTTATACCGTCTTACCGACGAGGACGACCTTTATTCCACCGGCTTTTACGATTATATAGAGCAGGGCGGGCTGACCGTTACCGAATGGACCGAGCTGTTTGAGGAATCGGTTCCCGAAGGGGCTGTAAAGGTTAAAATAGAGCACATAGGCGAAAACGGAAGGAGATTTACGGTATGCTGATAGCGGCTTTGGACAGCACGGCGGTTACCGCATCGGCGGCGATTGCCGAAATTAACGACGGAAAGCTTTCTACATACGGCGTTTTTACCGTAAAGAACAAGCTTACCCACAGCGAAATTCTTTTGCCTTTATTGGAAAACGCCCTTAAGCAATACGGTGCGGATATACAAGACGTTGACCTTTTTGCCGTTAGCGCGGGCCCCGGTTCTTTTACCGGCGTGCGTATTGGCGCGGCGACGGTAAAGGGATTGGCATTTGCCCAAAAGAAGCCCTGCGTTGGGGTTTCGCCCTTGGAAGCTATGGCGCAGAACGTTGGGCGCGGTTACGTTTGCCCCGTTATGGATGCACGGCGCGACCAATTTTATACCGCGCTTTTTAAAGACGGAAAGCGCATTACCGAGGATGCGGCGTTAAGCACGGCGGAAATT
>JAFYOG010000051.1 GCA_017560285.1 Clostridia bacterium | reverse complement strand
GCCCGGCAGAATTATTGCACCTGAACCTATCCAACAGTTTTTACCTATATATACAGGAAGATTATATTGATACGCCTGCATACGTAGCTTGGGCGATATGGGGTGTGTCGCCGTAGCAACAGTAACATTTGGCCCGAACATTGTATAATCACCTACATAAATATGTGTATCGTCAACCGCGGTTAGATTAAAGTTTGCATATACGTTTTTGCCGAAATGCACATGCTTTCCGCCCCAATTTGAATGAAAGGGTGGTTCTATATAGCAATCCTCGCCAATTTCGGCAAACATTTCTTTTAACAATGCGGTGCGTTTTTGGGATTCCGACGGACGGGTTGAATTATATTCATACAATAATTCTAGACGCTTTGTCTGTTCTTCCATTATTTCCGCATCGGTGGGAAGATATAATTCCCCGGTATGCATTTTTTCTTTTTGAGACATATTATTCACCCAACATTTTAGAAACTGCTGTCAGGATACCTAATTTGCCGCTTTCGTAGGTTAAGCCGCCCTGCAAATAAACCAAATAAGGCTCGCGCAGGGGGGCATCGGCAGAAAGCTCGATAGAGCTGCCCTGAGTAAAGGCGCCCGCCGCCATTACAACCGAATCGTTATAGCCGGGCATTTCCCAACCCTCGGGGGTAACAAAGCTATCTACGGGAGAACCGCTTTGGATACCAGCACAGAATTTAAGGACGTTTTCTGCATTGTGCAGACGAATAACCTGAATAATATCGCTACGCTTTTCTTGTGAAGAAGGGTTACATTCGAAACCTAATTTTTCGAACATTGCCGCCGCAAAGTGTGCGGTTTTTATTGCTTGCGCGGTAATGTGGGGTGCAAAGAAAAGGCCCTTTATCATAGGCTTTGTAGCGCCCATAGATGCACCTGCCTCTAAGCCTATTCCCGGTACGGTTAAACGGTAGGATGCAAGCTCTACTGCCCTCTCGCTACCTACAATATATCCGCCGGTTTCGGCTATACCGCCGCCTGCATTCTTTATTAACGAACCAACCAAAAGGTCGCCTTTGGGTTCCTCGGCTTCTACAAATTCGCCATAGCAGTTATCTACAACAAGGAATATATCCTTATAGCTGTGAACAAGATCGTAAAGCTCGTTAATCTCGGCAACGGTAAGGGTTCTTCTGTCTCCATAACCCTTAGAGCGCTGAACGAAAACAATCTTTATGGTTTTATCGGTATCGAGCGCTGTTTTTATTGCATTAAGGTTAAGATATTTGCCGTCGATTAAATCGATTTGACTGTATTTAACACCCAAATCGGCAAGACTTCCCTCTCCGCTGTTGCCGTTTAGACCAATAACGTTATCTAACGTATCGTAGGGTTTACCTGCAACCGAAAGCATTGTATCGTTAGGACGAAGCAAGCCGTACAGGGCAATAGCAAGGGCGTGAGTACCTGAAATGATTTGCGAACGGGCAAAGCCGTATTCGCAGCCCAATGCCTGAGCGAACATCTTATCGCAAAGATCTCTGCCGTCATCGTTATATCCGTAACCACAGGTGGAATTAAAATGTCTGTCGGACAAGCGGTTTTCGGCAAATATTGACATTACCTTTTGTGTGTTTTTAAATGCGATGTTATCTATTTCTGCAAATACAGGAAGCAGTTCCTTTTCGCATTCTTCTGCTAATTTTAAAATTCTTTCGCTAAACATTTGGTTACATTCCTTTTTCTATAAATGCTATAAGCAGTTTTGCGCAAGCATAGAGATCGTCTATATCTATTGTTTCTACCGGAGAATGTGTATAACGTGTGGGAATCGAAATACAGCACGCGTGGGAGCCCGAGCCTGCAATTTGCATTTGGGAAGTATCGGTACCGCCCGCCAAAAGAACCTCGTATTGATATTTGATATCGTTTTCTTTGGCTAATTCGGTTAATCTGTCTACCATAGTGGGAGAACAGATTACAGAGCTATCTTTAATTTTTATTGCCGCACCGCCGCCAAGCTTTACCGTAAAATGGTTGGGGTTGCCGCATGCAGGTGCGGGTGTGATATCCATAGCAATGGAATAATCGGGCATAATTGCAAAGGACGAGGGCTTTGCGCCGCGGCATCCTACCTCCTCCTGCACGGTATACACAAAATAGGTATCGTATGCAGGGGTATCGCAATTAAGAGCCGCATAGGTAGAAATGGTACAGCAAATTCTATCGTCAAACGCTTTAGAGGTATAACGCTTTGACGAAAGCTTTTTTATCATAGGAGATACGGCGCATACATCGCCTACGGAAACCTTGCGCTTTGCTTTTTCGGCTGTATCGCATCCGATATCTACAAACAGCTTATTAGAGTTTATATCTGCGGCTTTGGTTCCGTCCTCTACAACCAATATACCGTTAACGCCGTTTTGGAATTTAACGTTATGGTAAGAGGATGCAATGGCGTTTATACCGCCTATATTTGCAACGCGAAGCATACCGTTAGATTCTATATTAACAACCATAAAGCCTATTTCGTCCATATGGGCGGCTATCATAAGCTTTTTAGAGGAATCCTTGCCCTTTTTTAAAGCGATTACGTTGCCGAGGGCATCGGTTTCTATAGAATCGACTTTATCTTTTATATCCTCGATTATGATATTTGCCAACTGTGTTTCGAAGCCCGAAACCGAGAAGGCGTTTTGGTATTTTTTCATTATATTAAGCATTAGTCAAAGCTCCTTTCGTTTAGTGCTGCAGACAGCTTAGCAACAGCTTCCATATCTGCCAAGGCGGCTATATTGGATTGGGAATGTATATAGCGTGTAGGGGCGCTGATTGCAAGAACCTTTGCGCCTGCGGCGGCACGTTGATATACACCTGCTTCATTTCCGCCTGCGATAACGTTTTTGTATTGCCACTTTATATTCTTTTCTTCTGCGGCAGATACGGCAAGCTCTAAAAGCTCTTTGCTGTATATAGTGCTTCTATCCATAATAGAAAGCACGGCACCGTTGCCGACCTTGCAGGCACACTTGTTTTCGGGGATGCCTGCAACATCGCCTGCGGTGGTAGATTCTAAGGCTATTACTATATCGGGCTGTAAGAAGTGAGCCACAACCTTTGCCCCGTCGCATCCAACCTCTTCGCAGGTGTTAAAAGCAAAATAGGTATCGTATTCCAATTGGCTGTTTATCATCGCCACAAGCACGGCACAGCCAAAACGGTCGTCTATTGCCTTGGAGCATATTAAGCCGTTGCCAAGTTCTGTATAATTAGGCATAAATGCAGCACAATCGCCGATAGAAACATATTTGCTTGCTTGTTCCCTGCTTGTTGCGCCGATATCTATATACATTTCGGTTAAGGGTTCGCACTTGCCGCGTTCCTCGGGTGTTTGCATATGGATAGATTTTGAAGACACAAGACCTTGAATTCCGCTTTCGCAGAAAACTATTCTTTTACCGCTTACAACACGGCGGTCTATACCGCCCACCATATTAAAGCGCAGGTATCCGTCATCGTCGATTTTGGTTATCATAAAACCAACCTCATCCATATGCGCAGAAAGCAGAACCTTTTTATTGCGTCTGTTCTTACCCTGCTTGAACACAATAAGATTACCGACGGAATCGGTATTATAGGTACATCCTGAATCCTTTATATCTTTGATAATTTGGGTTCGGAGAGCATCCTCCATTCCCGAGGGAGCTAATATGTCGCAATATTTTTTTAGATATTTAATCATTGCTTTGCTCCTTTTGGTTGATAACTGCCGCTATAAGCTTGGCTGTATTTAGCGCATCGTTAAGGTTAACTACCTCGCTCATGGTATGCATATTCTTTAGGGGTACCGAAATAAGGCACACGGGAATGCCGTTACGGGTGGTTTGCACTGCGTTTGAATTGGTGCCTGTTCTTATGGGGAATGCAGAAAGCTGATAAGGAATACCGTTATTTTCGGCAATAGAGATAACCTGTTTGGTGAACGCTCTGTTGGTTTGGGGCGACAGGGTTATTACCGAACCCTTGCCTGCGTGGATATCCTTAAACACATCCGGTGCGCCGGGCACGTTGGCATGGGTAACGTCGATAACAATAGCTTTTTCGGGGTTAAGGCGGTAGGCTGTTGTCATCGCGCCCTTATAGCCCGTTTCCTCGTTGCCCGAAAACTGGAACGCTATATCGTAATTAAGCTGTGATTTATCTATCGTTTGCAAGGCGCGCAGAATTATTGCACCGCAAAGACGGTCATCAAATGAAGCGCCTGCAAGATTATCGTTAAGCATTTTTTGAAGCTCGCAGGGGAAGCCCACGGGAGTGCCTATGCGAACGATATCCTTTAGCTCTTCGAGGGGTAAGCCGGTATCTATCGATAAATCTGCAATATCCATTTTTTGTTCGCTTTCGCCCGCTGATTGCAAATGGGGAGGTTTAGAGGCGAACACACCTTTTATTGTTTTTTTTCCGTATATATTTACAATAGACGAGGGTAAAATTTTAGGTGCTATACCGCCCACGGGTGCAACCCGAAGGAAGCCGCCATCGCAAAGCTCGGTAACAACGAAGCCAACGGTATCTAAATGGGCATCTAACAAAAGCATTGGTGCGTTTTCTTTACCGCAACGGATTATGCCGTAAAAGCTGCCCACGGGGGTTGTGCCCGTTTCGTCGAACAAATTTAAACTTTTGATATATGGGCATAAGGTTTGGAAGGACATTGATTCGAAGCCAGAAACGCCGGAATAGGAAGTGAGATTTTGGATTATTTCGTAAAGTGCGTTCATTAATTACCTCCAAGAATTAACGATTTCTTTAAAACGGTTACCCCGTTCGGCAAAGTTTTTGAACATATCGAAGCTTGCAGATGCGGGGGTGAGCACAACGCATTCGCCGTTATCTGCTTTGGATTTTGCTAACTCGATAGCGCCGTTAAAATCGTTAACAACAGTATATTCGGTAAAGCCGATATTATCTAACACTTCTGCTATTTTAGGAGCAGTAGCGCCGCAAAGCACCGCAAACTTTACCTTGCGGGAAAATACGTCGGCAAGAGGTTGGTAAGGAATGTTTTTATCGTAGCCGCCGCAGATTGCAACCACCTTGGTTTTGAAGGATTCCAAGCAGGCGGTGGTGCGGGAAGGGCTTGAATCGATAGAGGAATTGTAATATTTAACCCCGTTATATTCACGCACGAATTCTATGCGGTGCTCTACCCCGCCGAAGCTTTTTGCAACCTCACGCAGGGTTTGGGGGGTAACGTAATCGGAAACGGCGGTATAGGCTTGGCAGTAATTATAGCGGTTATGCCTGCCCACAATGCGAATTTCTTCGTCGGCAACAAGCAGGTCGCCCTTTGCAGAAAAAATGCCGTCTGCGGTGAAATAAGCCCCTTCTGCGGTGGTATTGCCCGAAATTGTGCGTACACTTCCCTTTGCTTCTGCCACAAGGGCTTGATAATAGAAATCGTCTTTGTTAAGTACAAGCAGATTGTTACTGTTTTGGAATGCAAAAATACGTTTTTTGGCTTCTACGTATTCGTTCATATCGGTATGCCAATCGAGATGGTTGGGCGCAACGTTGGTTACAACGGCGATATCGGGGCTTTGGGAAAGCTTCATAAGCTGGAAGGAAGAAAGCTCGATAACCGCGAAATCATTTTTTGAAATTTCGTCTAAGGTTGCAAAAAGGTTTACGCCGATATTGCCGCCGAGCCAGGTTTTATAGCCTTGTGCGGAAAGCAGTTTGGATATTAAGGTTGTTGTGGTGGTTTTGCCGTCGGAGCCTGTTACAGCAATTTTCTTACAGGGGCAAAGACGGAAAAATTCCTCCATTTCGCTTGTAATCTTAGTTCCGTTTTGGCGGGCTTTGTTTATGCCCTCTAAATCGGGGCGGACAGCGGGAGAAAGGAACAGTAAGGATTCGGTTATATTATCAAGATAACCCTCGCCGGTGATAAAGCTTACACCCGCAGAAGCCAGCTCGGCATAGAAATCGCGGTTTGTAAGATCGTTTTTATCCCGCACGGTGCATTTTGCCCCTGCGGAAATGAACAAACGGATAACGGGCAGATTGGAAACGCCCATACCCACAAAGCCAACGGCTTTTGCTTTATATTGAGATGCATATTCTTTTAACATAAAAACGACCTCCGAACATTGATAACTTAACTTATATATTATACTATATTATAAAAAATAATCAATAATATATTGACAAAAAAGATTGTGTTGTGTTACAATTTTCGGGCGACCGTTCTGAACAATCGCGCGGTATTATGGCGAAAGCCCGTACCGTGAGGAAAGTCCGAGCTCCACAGAGCAGGATAACAGATAACATCTGCCGAAGGCGACTTTAGGGCCAGTGCAACAGAAATAAACCGCCAAATTTATTTGGTAAGGATGGAAAGGCGAGGTAAGAGCTCACCGGTGTGTTGGAGACAGCACAGCCATGTAAACCCTATCCGGAGCAACACCGCGGCGGGGGCATATGCTTGCTCGGCAGCCCCTATGGAGGTGGCACAGAGGTTTGCGGCGACGTAAATCCAAGATAGATGATTGTTCACGACAGAACTCGGCTTATAGGAGCGTGTCGCGCTTTTTTAAAGAAAAAGCACCCAAAACGGGTGCTTTTGTTTTTTTGTATAACCCCGCAAAAGCCCATTGGGTTGCAGGAGTTTAAATTTGAAATTTTATTTTGCTAACATAACAAAATTCCTTGACATAGCAATAAAATACGTATATAATAACTGTGTATAGAAATAATAAGGAGAAGCTCAGTGATTTTACAGTTAGAGCAAGCAAAGCTTTCGTTAACAGAGCTTAGCGACGGAATTAAGGATTTGGGGGATTCGATTGGATTTGAAACCCTTAAAACCGAAGTTGAAGAGCTTGAAAATAAGACCGCAGAGGCAGGTTTTTGGGACAAGCCCCAAGAATCACAAGTGGTGTTAAAGCAATTAAAATTTAAAAAGGGTACTTTAGAAAGATATATTTCCCTTAAGCGCAGTTTTGCCGATATAGAAACCTTGATCGAGCTTTCTATTGAAGAAGACGACGACAGCGTGGTTGATGACGTTTTGGCAGACCTTGATGCTGTTAAAGCCGAATATGAAAGACAGAGAATAGAAATTCTGCTTTCCGGCGAATATGACGGCAGTAACGCTATTATATCTATTCACCCCGGTGCAGGCGGTACCGAAGCACAGGACTGGGCACAGATGCTTTACAGAATGTATCAGCAATACGCCGCTAAAAGAGGCTTTAGACTTAAGGTTTTGGATTATCTTGACGGCGATGAAGCGGGTATTAAGAGCGTTTCGTTTTTGATAGAGGGCGAAAACGCATATGGGTATCTTAAGAGCGAAAGCGGAGTGCACAGATTGGTGCGTGTTTCCCCTTTTGATTCCAGCGGAAGACGGCATACCTCTTTTGCATCGGTGGAGGTATTACCCGAATTTAACGATGAGATTACCATTGAAATTAACGAAGCAGACCTTAAGATAGATGCCCACCGTGCCAGCGGTGCGGGCGGTCAGCACGTTAACAAAACCGACTCGGCTATTCGTATTACACATATTCCCACCGGCATTGTGGTTGGCTGCCAAACCGAAAGAAGCCAGGTGCAAAACCGCGAAACAGCTATGAGAATGCTTAAGAGTAAGCTGTTGGAAATTAAAGAGCGTGAGCATTTGGAGCGTATTGAGGATATTACGGGCACAAAGATGAACATCGAATGGGGCAGCCAAATTCGTTCTTACGTATTTATGCCTTACACCTTGGTTAAGGATAACCGCACGGGCTGTGAAACCGGTAATATTCAGGCTGTTATGGACGGCGACCTTGACGATTTTATTAACGAATATCTTAAATTAAAGTGCAATAAATAAATTTATAAATATACATTTTTGAAAGCGAGGTTTCTTTTATGAAAAAGTTTAAATCCATTCTTGGCATTTCCCTTTTGGTTCAATCGGTAACCTTCTTTATCCTTTGTGCTGTTAACCTTGAAAAGAGAAAGAGCTTGGCGAAGGCTTGCGGTATTTTTGCCGTTATCGGCGGTGTTGCAGGTGCGACCTTGTTGATTACCGAATATAAGAAGCGCAAGAACGCACAGGAAGAGATAGATCTTTCCGACGAATATTTTGACGAATTGTTCGATGAATACGACGATCAGGAGCTTCTTGAAGAAGAGGACATTGACTGCGCTTTTGCGGCAGACGCTTAATTTGACAAACACCGAGAAACGGCGTTTTTATACGCCGTTTTTCTTTGCAAAAAGGAGATTATAAATATGGCAAACAAGGGTGCGCTTTCGGTTGATACCGAACACTTATTCCCTATTATTAAAAAATGGCTTTATTCCGAAAAGGATATTTTTATTCGTGAGGTTGCTTCCAACGCCTGCGACGCTATAACCAAGCACAAAAGGCTTGTTTCGTTAGGTGAAGCGCAGGATGACGGCACCGATTACCGTATTACCTTTAAGGTTGACAAGGATGAACGCACCATTACCGTTTGTGATAACGGTATCGGTATGGATAGCACCGAGGTTGAAAAATATATTAACAACATTGCGCTTTCGGGTGCGGTAGAATTTATTTCTAAATACGAAAGCGAAAGCTCCGGCGGCATAATCGGCCATTTCGGCTTAGGTTTTTATTCTATGTTTATTGTTGCCGAAAAGGTAGAGATGTTTACAAAATCCTTTAAGGGCGGCGACGGTGTGCATTGGGTTTGCGATACAAACGGCAACTTTGAAAGCGAGCCTTGCCAAAAGGACGGCCACGGCACCGAGATTATTATGCACGTTGCAGACGACGAGCTTTCTTATTTGGATAACGAAAAGCTAAAGGCGATTCTTGAAAGATATTGCGCCTTTATGCCCTATGACATAGCCGTTATTGAGGACGGAAACGAGAAGGTTATAAACGATACCAACCCCTTGTGGCAACGGAACCCCGCCGATATTACCGACGAGGAATACAACGAATTTTATAAAAAGGTATTTAACGATTATCAGGACCCGCTGTTTAAGGTTCACATTGTGGCGGATTATCCTTTAAACTTTAAGGGTGTTTTGTTTGTGCCCCGAAGGAAGAACGGTTATGATTCTGCCGAAAGCGAGATGCGTTTGTTTTATAATTCTGTTTTCGTTGCAGACAACATTAAAGAAGCCTGCCCTGCCCATTTGGTAAACTTTAAGGGCGTGTTGGATTGCCCCGAATTGCCTTTGAACGTATCGAGAAGCTATTTGCAAAACGATGCTTATATTCGCAAGGTGGCATCGCATATTTCCAAAAAGGTTGCGGATAAGCTTAATTCTATGTTTAATCTTGAGCGTGATAGCCTTGAAAAGAATTGGGCAGATATGAAGCCTTATTTTGAATATGCTTGTATGCGGGACGAAAAGTTTGGCGACAAGGTTCGGGACGTTGTTCTTTTTGAAGATGCCGACGGCAAAATGGTTACCGTTAAGGAATATCTTAACGGCAAGGACGAGGGTGAAATTTACTATACCACCGATAAGAACAGCCAAAGCTATTATTTGGAGCTTTATAAGCAGCAAGGAAAATCGGTTTTGGTGTTTGACAGTATTGTGGACAGCAATTTTGCCCAATATTATGAAAGCAAGAACGAAAAAATTAAGTTCCGCAGAATAGATTCGGGCTTTGAAAGCGCAGAAACCGACAGCAAGGAAAAGCTTACCGCGATATTTAAATCGGTTACGGCTGAAAACACCGAAATTAGCTTTACAGCCTTAGGCGAGGACAGTGCGGCTGCTTTGATTTCTTTATCGGAAGAAGCAAGACGTTTTGCGGATATGATGAAGCTTTACAGTATGGGCGATAACGGTGTTAATATGCCCAGCGGCGAAGCTATTGCCATAAACACCGACAACGTTATTGTTAAAAAGCTTGCCGATATGGACGAAGACGACCAAAACGCCAAGGATATTGCAAAGCATATTTATCTTTCGGCGATTTTGCTTTCGCGGACTCTTACCGCTGAGGAAGCAAAGGAATTCGTTAGACTTAACAACAAGCTTTTATAAAGCAAAAAGGCGGCATAAAGCCGCCTTTTTTATTTTAGCATTGAACGTATGTAATCGAACTGGGTATTTAGCATTTCTACGTTTACTTCCCCGTTGGTGTTAAAGGCAGTGGATTCTACGGTGAAGGTTTCGTTATAGCCTGTTTCTTTTATAAAACCGAAAAAGCGGCGGAAATCTATATTGCCCTTTCCTATGGGAAGGGTTTTTAGATTTGCCCAATCCATATAGCCGCCAGCATAATCGTTTGTGTGGTAGTGAGCTATATGGTTTTGGTGCAGGAACGCGTATTCGGGCTGATAAAGCAGGCTTAGCTGGTTATGGAATGCCGCCATTTTGGTATCGAACACAAACCTTACGTTAGGGTAAAGCTTTATTAATTCCAGCCAATGGATTAAAGGGTCGGCGCGATTGCACACCACGTTCTCGATAAGCAACTGTATACCGTAGGCGTTTGAAATTTGGGCAAGCTTTTTGTATGCTTTAAGATTGTTTTCTATGCAGGAATCGGATATTTTGCCGTTCCACAAATGAAAAACAAGCTTTGATGCGCCGATGCTTTGGGCAAGACGGCAATTTATCTCGAACAAGGAAAATGATTCGGCAAGGTTGGCATTGCCCCCTTGGGTTATAAGCTCGCCGATGGTTTTTTGACAGTGAACCACAGGAATATTTAGATTTAAGCTTTGCAAAAACGGAATTAGGTTGTGAGTATCGTCATACCAGGTGCTATACATCATAAACTCGATACCGTCGCAATTTAGCTTTGGTAAAATATCGGTTAGCAGATAATAGTTTCTTCCGTTAGGTCTGCCTATTATTGCCCCTGTGGAGCATAAAATTTGTGCCATAATTAACACCTCTTTATAATTATACAATCAGTAAAGATAATTTTCAATAGAATTAACAATTTTATTTATACGCCATAAAATGAAATTAGGGCGTTGCCCTGAAATTGAAAGGAGATTTAAAATTATGGCGACGATTATTACTAACCAAGCCACCCTTAATTACCGTTACGGCGGCGAAACGGCGGTTACAACCGTTTCGAACATTGCTTCTACGGTTTTGGATAACCTTGTGGAAATAAGCAAAACCGCTTTGAACCCAACCTACCGTATGGATGATAATATAACCTATATTATTAACGTTAACAACAGAGGTGCGGCTGTTGATACCATTACCGTTAGAGATAATTTGGGCACTTATACCGAAGAAGCCGCACAATATACCCCTTTGACCTATGGCGGAGTGGCAAATCTTTATATTAACGGCGTTTTAAGTAACAATCTTACGGTTACAACCGATGCAAACGGCGTAGCCTTTGTTATAACCGGAATTCCCGCCGGCAGTAACGCGCAGATTATTTACCAAGGGCGGGTTAACAGATTTGCGGATATGGAATGCGGCGGTTTTATTACCAACACAATAACTGCCGAGTGTGATTGTCTTTGCAATATAGAAGCAGAGGACAGCTATACCGTTGCGGCGGAATGCTATGCCGACGTTGGAATATTTAAATCGGTTTGCCCTAACCCCATTATCTGCGGTGAAGAGCTGACCTATGTATTTGATATTTACAATTACGGTAACATTGATGCAGAGGACGTAGTTTTAACAGACACATTCGACCCCGCTTTGGCAGATATTACCGTTCTTGTTGACGGTGTAGAGGTGCCTGCAACAAACTACACCTATGTTGGCGGATTGCTGACATTGCCCGCAGAAGGAAGCGGATATACTCTTACCGTACCTGCGGCAACCTTTGCAAGAGATGAGCAAACAGGTGAATTTTTGGTTAACCCCGGCCGTTTGCAGATTACCGTAAAGGGTACCGTTTAACGATTACAGCAATAAAAAACCGAGGGTTTAGCCCTCGGTTTTATTTTGATTTTGATTTTTGAAATTATCGATAAGATAAGTAAGAACCGCTTTACGTGTTACTATGCCGATAAAGACACCTCTATCGTCAACTACGGGTACGAAGTTTTGCTCTGCTACACGGTGGAAGAGCTGTTCTACGGTACAGGTGATATTAACCGCGGGGTTCCAATCGGGACGCAAAATATCGCGGATGCAGATTTTTTCTTGCTGACGGAGATCGCAGCCGTTATTTGATATCATTCCGTGGAGAAAATCGCCTTCGGTAACGGTACCGACGTATATACCTTCGGACGTAACCACGGGTATGGCACGGAATTTGTGATAGGACATTTTTTCGTAGCCGTTACGAACGGTGGCAGATGCATCTAAATAAGATACACTGCTTTTTGGGGTAAGGAAGCGCATTATATTCATAAGTACCTCCGATTTATATAAATTAGATTTTAATTTCCATATGTCTGGAACGGGTGGTTAAGCCGTATTTTTCGTAAAAACGAACAGCGTTTTCGTTAAATTCCCAAACGTTTAGCATAAGCATACGGCAACCGCATTGTTTGCCGTAGGAAACGGCATAATCCATTAACGCTTTGCCTATTCCCTGCTTTCTGATTTCGGGGTCGACACACAAATCGTCGATATACAAAGTTGTTCCGTTGCCCTCGGTGATGATATCGCAGAAAATATAGCCTGCAACCGTACCGTTAATATCTGCAACGAAAACACCGTTATCTTGCTTGGATAAGCGTTCTTTAACCTGCTCTATTGTATATTTACTTTGCAATCCGTGAAATATATCCTCTCTGCCGTTGCGGTGTATATCGGCTATTATGCAAAGCAGGCGGTGAACCGAGATAGCATCGGATATATTGGAGGGGCGTACTGTTACGTTCATAGCTTAAACTCTTTTATAAATGCAGAAGCGGAATGCCATATTGGATTCCGTATCGGTTTCGGGGTTGGTGAACTGTTCTTCCCCCGTTTCTGCCAAAACCCATTGGTCGGAGTTATCGAGATTGGGGAAAAATGCATCCTTTTCGAAGGATTTTTGGAACTTTGTTACGTATGCGGTATCACAATAGGGTAACAGCATAGAATAAATTTGAGAGCCGCCGATAACAAACACGTTGTCGGTATTATAATTTTTAATGATATCTAAAAGCTCTTCCAAAGAGCGCGCCATTATTGCACCCACTGGGTTATATTCGGTATTGCGGGAAAGAACAATATTGGTGCGATTCTTTAACACGTTGCCGCCGG
>JAFYOG010000050.1 GCA_017560285.1 Clostridia bacterium | reverse complement strand
TGGATAAGTTGGGATACAAAAACGTAAAGTATTACGCATATGAAATAGACGAAAGCGCAAAGAAAATAGCGACGAAAAATTACGGCGACATTATACAAATGGGCGACGCGTTCCAGGTACGGGAAGATACCTGGGCGCTTCCACTATAGAAAGAAGGTGTGAACATGAGCAACGCAACAGTAGAAAGACCAGTAGCAGAGAAAAACCAGGACTTTGCCGAACTTATGAAAGAGGTAGCAACCCTGGAACCTGCGCAGCAGGAGAAATTAACCTTTTTCGTGCAGGGATATGTAGCAGCGGCAGCAGGCCTTAACGAGAGAAACAAAGCGGCAATTAAATAAGGGCGGAGCAATCCGCCCATAACTACGAAAGGAGAAGCAAAAGAATGGCATACGTGGAAAGAGTAACCCGAAAGGGCGACGCAATAGAGAAAGACAGGTACTATACTTCGCGCTGGAAGGGAAGAAAGACCGCGGCGGCAGCAGTACTTATAGTAAGCCTGGTTATTCCGGTACTTACGGTAGAAGCGGCACCGCAGCAGAAAATTAGCGAAGAACTGTTAATACAGTACACCGAAGAAATAGGCCAGCAGTACGGTATATGCCCGGAACTGCTGCAAGCCATTGCAGAGCGCGAAAGCAGCTTACGTATTTACGCCACTAACGGCACCTGCAAAGGTTTAATGCAGATAAGCGAGAAATGGCACCGGGACAGAATGGAACGCCTGGGCGTAAAGAACATATACGAACCATACGGCAATATCCTGCTGGCTGCTGATTATTTAACGGAATTGGCAGAAGAAAACGACGACCTGTACTACGTGCTTATGCGCTACAACATGAAGAAAAGCACAGCGGACAAGCTATACGAAGCAGGAGAATATAGCGACTACGCCGTAGGCATTGTGGAGCGTTCGGCAGAACTGGAAAGACTACACGGGAAATAGGAGTACAAAAGCATGGATATTTTGATAACGGCGGTATGCTGCATGGCAGTAGGGTATATAGCGAGATATTACCAGGAATTATAGGGCAGACCATGACAGAGGACGAGAGATACAGGGCAGCAATACATAAGTTTTACAAGGTGTACCGGGAATTACAGAAGTACGACACCTTACGCCTGCATACCCACGAAAGCGTATACGACGACACGTTAATAGAAGCGTATAGGTACCACGGGGAGAAGAAAGGCGAAAAGGTATTAAGAGTTACCCAGGAGAACAGCGCCGACGCCTACGAGCAGGCAGCAGACCAGGTAGAAAATATGTTACAGCAGAAAATAGCAGAAAGGCGCGGAGCATGAAGGCAGACAAGATATTACCAACAGAAGCGGCAGCCATTATAGGCGCGTCCCCGCAATTTGTACGCGTGGGTATGCAGACCGGACAGCTACCAATAGGGGCAGCCGTTAAAATGTCGTCTATATGGACTTACAACATAAGCCGGGACAGGCTGGCAGAGTATGTAGGCCGCAATATTGACGGAGAATTACAGATATTACGAAGGAAAAGGGCTTAACCATGGATAAAGAATTACTATACAACCAGTCCGGCGTTAAGGACGAAACGGCATACAAGGCCATTAAAAATTTACGAAGCGGGGGCAGCGCATTTATGAGCGGATACGAGATTAACAAAGGCGAAATATGGGAAGTAAAGGACAACAACTACGGCACCAAAATGGTAGTAGTAATTAACTGCTACGACAGATACGCAGCCACTATTATGCTGCAAGACCAGGAACCAGGAAGCAACGCGGTACCAGTAAAGGCACGCAGCATTATGTACGCGGACGCTGGGCGCCTGGGCTATACGTTCTACGACAAAATGGTAGATTTTGTACGCGCATTATCCGAAGAAGAAGACCAGGAATTACGCCAGGCTATAGGCGCAGCGCTGGAAATACCGGAAGACGAAGGACGCTTAGACAGCATGGCGGCGGACGCAAACAGAGAAATAGACGGCTTGCAGTATGAAATTGCGCAGCTACGCAAGGAAGTAAAGGAAAAGACAGAAGCGGTAGCAGAACTTACCTTAAGGCTGGAAGCAGCGAGAGCGGAAGCGGACGTATTAAGAAGAAAGCTGGAAGAAGCACCGAAGCAGGGATATGTAGAACTGGTAGAAGAACACAGCTTACGCGAAGACCTGGCAGCAGCACGCCAGGAAGCACAGATATACAAAGGACTTTACGAAAAATTATTAGATAAAGCGCTAGGGTAATGCCTGGCACCTGGAACGGTAGTACAGCGGTTAGTACGGCGGCCTTATAAGCCGTTAATGCGGGTTCAATTCCCGCCCGTTCTATTCATACAAAAGCAGGAAGGGGGGCAGGACAATGCAGCAGAAGTACATATTATTTCTTTTAGGGTTCGACGTAACATTAGAGGACAGAAGAACCGGAGAAACGGAAGAAGAATTTATTATTATTCCGTTTCCAGGAGAACACCCGGAAGATACAGCGGACGCGCACGCGGTAATTAGGGAATACTACAGCCGCCTGGGCTACAATGCGTCAAATATGAGATACCGCGAAAGCAGGGTAAAAGAAATAGATTTAGCAGCAGCATACGACGAAGCGCAGACCACGGAAACGTACTACGCGGAGTAGAAGGGAGAAACAGAAGCATGGAATTAAATACAATCGGCATAGCCGGAACCGTAGCAGCAGCGCCGGAGAAGCACCGCAACGTATACGGCCAGGAAAATATATACGCTATGTGGCTGGATACAGCAAGGGACAGCGGCATAGCAGACCGCATTTTAGTACTTTTCCAGGGAAACAAAATTAACGGCGAAAGCCTGGGAGCATATCCGCCGGACGCCTTCACACCGGAAGACCTGGTAGAACTGATAAAAGAAGGCAGCAGGATAGAAGTTACCGGACAAATACAGACATATAAGAACCGCGATACAGGACGTACGCAGCTTTTTGTATGGGCGGCATACGTAGCAGCATTACCGGAAGGAAGCCAGCAGCTTAACAATGTATACCTTAACGCCGAAGTGTTCCGGGTACCAACGTACAGAGAAACGCCGAAGGGAAGATATATTACAGACCTGGCATTAGTGGTACCGTCCGCATTTGCAGAAGGTTACACCTGCATAATTCCGGGTATTGCCTGGGGACGTACAGCAGCATGGGCGGCATATTTAGAACCGGGCGTACCTGTATACCTGGAAGGCAGATTACAAAGCCGCGATTACATGAAGGAAGGGCAGGTATTTACAACCTGGGAAGTAAGCGTAAGCAAGATAACTACAAAGGAGTAAAGAACAATGGCAATTAAGCGAATAATTGGAAGATACGACAAGAGGTTTAGAAGCTGCCTTAGTTGCGGACAGCATATAGACAGAGTATTAAAGGACGACGAAGTATACACCTGCGAACGCTGCGGGCAGCAGCATTTAATAGACGTATACGTAGACCACGTAGTATTAACGGTAATAGAACGGCCAGAGATTAGACGCCGCCCGGCGTCAAAGGTAACGCCACAGCAGAAGCGCGCAAGGAAAGTGCTTGTAGCAAGAGCGGAAAGCAGAAAACTGGAAGCGGACGCCTGGGAAGAAAAATACCGGGAATGGCTGGAAGAACTGGCAGGGCTGCCGGAGAGCGAACGCGAAGTAGAATTTAGCTTTATGGACGAAGAAATGTTACGACGCGTTAAAAAGTACCTTGATAAGAGAACCACAGCATAGACGAAACGAAAACGCCCCAGCGGTTTGGACGACCGCCGGGGCTAAAAAATACAACTTATTAAACACAAATAAATTGTACCAAAAATATGGCGTTTTGTCAATAAAACCGCGGGTTTGCAGCCCGCATTAAACACTTGATAAAAGTATTAACTATCCGACAATATATAACCTTTATATAGGGGACAGGATAGACAGAAGGGGTTATAGATAAATGCCATACGTAGAGAGAATAACAAGGGCAGGTAAGACCATAGAAGTAGACCGTTACTATACCAGCCGTTACCACAAGAAGGGCATTAAGAGGGGCGACAAAGTAAAAGTAACACCGGAAGCGCAAAAGAAGGTTAATACCCGTAAAGCAGAAAGAACATTACGCCTGTTACTGGCCGAGAACTTCCAGGACGGCGACTTACATATAGATTTTGGCTACATACGAAAACATGGGGAGCCATACAGAACCAAAGAGGAAATGCGAAAAGACGCAGACGTATTTTTAAGAGAGTTACGAAAGGCTTATAAGAAACAAGGCCAGGAACTAAAGTACGTACACGTTATGGAAGTAGGCAGCAAGGGAAGCAGGCACCACCACTTAGTTATTAACTACATAGACACCAGGTTAATACAAGCGGCCTGGAAGAAGGCATACCCGGCAAATTCTAAAATACACTTCCACCCGCTAGACACGAACGGAGATTACAGCCGCCTGGCTACATATTTAATAAAATACACGGACAAGACGGTAGGAACCGAAGAAGGATTACAGGGCAAGCGCTGGAATTGCAGCAAGAACCTTAGAAGACCGGAACCGGAATACCGCATTATCCGGGACAGAAACCAGTACTACACAGAGCCGAAGGCCTTAAAAGGCTATTACGTAGACCAGGACAGCGTAAAAGTAGGCGTACATAGCGAAGAATTTTACGGGTACGGCTATTTAAGCTACAGAATGGTGCGGCTGGAATGAAAAGAAGGGAGAAAGTAGGGAATGAAAGCACTTTTAGTAGTTATCGCAGTTGTGGTTTTAATAGCTTTTCCGGCAATGGCAGGCGCTTACGCTATCCAGGAAGGCATTAACCAGGCAATAGCGTGGCGAGAACAGCAGAAAGAAGAAAAGGAGAACCAGGACAATGCGGAACTTTAGAGTATCGGACGAAAGCGGCCACCAGGAAGCAATATTTAGCTGGTGCGACTACAACCGGAACAGGTACCCGGAATTAGCATTACTGTACCACGTACCGAACGGCGGCAAAAGGGACGCAGCCACAGCCAGGGCATTAAAACGCCAGGGCGTAAAGGCTGGTATATCTGACCTGGTTTTACCGGTAGCACGTAGCGGGTACCACGGCTTATACGTGGAACTAAAGGCACCCGGCGGAAAGCTGGAACAGTCGCAAATTGATTTTATACAGGCAGTAGAAGCGCAGGGCTATTTTGCAAGGGTTTGCGTAGGCTGGCAGGCAGCAGTACAGACCTTAAGCGCGTACCTGGACGAAGCAGCCCAGGACGAACAGCCATTAAAAACAAAGACTACGACGCACGAAGGTACCTACTACCTGGCGTTAAAGGACGCGCAGGAAAACGCGGCGCCTGTATGCAACATAGACAAGTATTTAAAAATGGCGGGACTGACGCAAAGAGAACTTGCAGAACAGATAGGAGCAACGGAAGTAAGCGTAAGTAGATACGTAAACGGTAGCAGGATACCTAAAGCGCCAATTTGTATAAAAATTGCGGAAGTGCTGAACTGCAACGTAGAAGATTTATACACGTAACTTACGACCTGGTAGCAGGCGTAACAATAAAATTATATTCGCTAGGTTCAACGGAGCGAAAGAAAGGCGGAACACATGAGAGTAATAAGCATTATTAACCTTAAAGGTGGCGTAGGCAAAACCTTTACAGCGGCCAATATGGCGCACATTCTAAACAACCAGGGCAAAAGAGTGCTGCTGGTTGATAACGACAAGCAGGGGAATTTATCGAAACTGTTTGGCGTATACCAGGACGTCGCAGAGAGCGGAACCGCAAAGCTGCTACGCGGCTGGTATAAAAACATTAACGACATACGCACAGTACTGCCGGGCTACGCTTGCCTGGATATTGTACCCGCTAATATGTCACTATTGCAGGCGACAAACGATTTAACGGTAGCAGCGGAAGCAGACCAGGTAGAACGCTTTAAGCCATTATTACAGGCCTACCCGGTTATACCGGAAGAACCGTACGACTATGTTATAATCGACAATCCGCCGGACTTAGGGTTAAACGTAATTAACGCCCTGGCAGTATCCGACGACGTAATAGTACCTACAAAAGTGGACGCCTGGGCGCTGGAAGGATTAGACACAATCATAGCGACCATAGACGATATACAGCAGATTAACAGTAAACTGCAATTCCTGGGCGCCCTGGTTACTATGTGGCAGAACGACGACGCCAACCAGGCGGGGTTAGAGTGGCTACAGGAAAAAGGCTACAAGCTGTTTAATACCCGGATATGGTACGGGAAGGCGGCAGCGGAAAGTACATTCTTTAACCAGGTAATAACGGAATACAAGCCGCGAAGCTGGACGGCAAGGGATTACAGGAAGTTCGTAGCAGAATACCAGGGAAAAGTAGAACAGGGGGTACAGTAATATGGCAGCATTTAGTATTTTAGGAATGATAAACAAAGAAGCCCAGGCGGCAGCAGGCGTAACAGCCGGGACGGAATACAAGGAAATATACTTAAGTCCGTACGAAGTGAAGGAAGCGCCGAAGAACACCCGCCAGGAGTGCAAGGACATAGACAAGCTGGCAGACAGTTTCTTACTGGTAGGCCAGGAACAGCCCACAGTATTAGCCAGGGTAAACGGAGAATACCGCATAATCGACGGACACCGCAGGAACCTGGCGAACATTTACAACCTGGAACGCGGGTACCAGGAATATGCAAAGGTGCGCTACTTCTACCGTGATATGTCGGAAATTATGTACGAACTTGCATTACTGGCCGGAAACGGATATACCCAGGAATTAACAGACTACGAGAAAACGGAACTTGCAGCCCGCTTAAAAGCAGCCTTAGAAGCAGCCAGGGACGCAGGGGAAATAGTGATAGAAGGACGCGTACGCGACCTGGTGGGCGAAATCTTAGGAGAAAAGCCCACCAATATGGCACGAATAGAGAAAATCAACAACAACGCCACACCGGAAGTTAAAGAGCAGTTCAAAGAAGGCAACATAGGCATAAGCGCAGCGTATGAAGCTGCGAAGCTGCCACCGGAAGAACAGCAGGCCATAGCAGCCAGGGCGGCAGCAGGCGAAAACGTCAAAACAAAAGAGATAGCGCAGAAGGTAGCCGAAAAGGTAGCAGCCAAAGCCCAGGAAAAAGCAGACCAGGCAGCGGAGAAGGCAGAAAAAGCAGAGATAGAAGCGCAGCAGGCCATAGCAGACGCAGCAGACGCCCAGGCAAAGGCGGAAAGCGAAGCGGAGAACGCCAGGGAATTAAAGCGCTACGTTGACGAAAAGGCGAAGGCTGCCAATGTGTCCGAAACGGACACCGAAAGCCAGTTAGTAATAGGCTTACCGGAGAACCGCGACACCTGGACTAATAGAGAGTGGGGCATATACACAGTACGCAGCCTTATGTACCACGTAGACAACATGGACGTAGACGACGTAACAGAACTGCAAGGCGTATTATTCCGCCTGGAAGCGAGAACCAGGGGAGAAGAACCACAGCAGCAAGCCCAGGACGAACAGTTACCGGGGCAAATGAATATTAACGACATGGAAGGAGCGGTACCAAATGAGCAGGGAACATAAAGACGCAGTAGACGCAATGCGGTACGCTTCGGAACCATGGCGAAGAACACGGGACGAGTTATTAAACCGTCCTACGTTCTGCGTACAGGGCGTTATTGATAAATGCCAGCCGCTAATTAGCGAAATGGTGGAAAAGAATTTAAAAAGACAACTGCTGGAAGGTATAGCACAGGTATTATGCGACGGAGAATACCACGTAGTAAGAATATTACGCCAGGAAGAAATATTACCGCCGTTGCTGCCAACCACATACCTACGCAGCATATCGGAAGCAAGGGTAACATACCGGGCGGAACTTAAAGAAGTGCAGCACAACCATTACCAGGTAGCAGACGTCTGGAACGAATACAACCGCTGCAAGAAATCAACGGGCAGAAATCACAGAAAGAAAGACCGGGCGAAGGCGCGAAGGCTTAGAGCAGAGCGCAAGAAGCAGGCAGCGAGGTTAATATACCATGAATAAACGACAGGCGAAGAAAGCGTACAAGAAGAAATACGGCCACAACCCGCCGAAATCGG
>JAFYOG010000049.1 GCA_017560285.1 Clostridia bacterium | reverse complement strand
TCGGTGCACCAAGAATATTAATAGCCTTTATAAAATTCGCAAGAAAAATCTTAGGCAAATAGGAAGTTAACTATGCACCCTATCGAATCAATCAAAGCCCGTTTTGTTCGTCCAAGACAGCAAAAACGTTTTGAAAAGACGTCCTACGGCAAAGAGATAAAGAAATACTACAACAAGCACAAGGGCGAGCGTTGCTTTATCGTGGCTAACGGTCCAAGCCTTCGCGCCGAGGATTTAGACCTGCTTCACAGCAAAGGCGAAATCACCTTTGCCATGAACCGAATATTCAAAATATTTGATCAAACTAATTGGCGCCCAACTTATTACGTTTGCGAGGACGAGCTTATTGCAAAAGATTGCCAAGTGGAAATTAATGCGGTAGAAGCTAAGGAAAAGTTTATTCCTATCGAAATTAAATGGTGGCACGATATAAATATCGAAAATGCATTGCATTTCCATTTAAATTATAACGACGATGACCGCACTACTTATAATTTTTCTTCTGATGTTGCCCACCAAATCGATTGTTGCGGTACGGTAACCTGCACTTGCTTGCAGTTCGCCGCATATATGGGCTTTTCCGAGATATATCTTGTCGGCGTAGACCATAATTTCCAAAAGGTTATTGACGAAAACGGCAACGTTATCGAGGATAAAACCGTAAAGGACTATTTTATCGAAGGTTACGATGCCGACATAAAGGAATCTGTGGTACATAACCTTGGCGCTACTACAAAATCATATATGAACGCCAAAAAATATTGCGATGAAACCAAACGCACCACCGTGTATAACGCAACCCGCGGCGGTAAATTAGAGGTATTCCAAAGGGTAGATTTCGATTCACTGTTTAAATAAAAAATGAAGCATATAAATCTTTACGCATATTTCGCAAAAAATCTCGGGGATGACCTTATGGTGGAAATGCTTATAAGCCATTTCCCCAAATATAGGTTTTATACCGAGCGGGATATAAAAAACGAAACCCTTTTAAAGTATCCCAATTTAAAAAACAAAGAATATTACCTTAACCCCAAAAACCATAAAAGATGGTTCAAAAGAACCGTTACAGCGGAATATTGCCGTAAAAAGGTGGAGAAAATCGAAAACAATTGCCTTTGCTCGGTTTTTATCGGCGGCTCGCTTTTTGTTCAACGCTCGGATATTTCAACCGAACAGGTAGATAAACGAATCCTACGTAACAACGGCTATCTTAACCGTGGTCCGCTGTTTGTAATCGGCGCGAACTTCGGCGCATACAGCACCGATTATTTCAAAACGTCTTACGAATCGCATTTCCGTAGCTGTGCCGGCCTTTCCTTCAGAGACAAAGCATCCTACAATATGTTTTGCCATCTGCCCAACGTTCAATACGCTCCCGATTTGGTTTTCGGCTATAATAATTGTCCCAACCAAACCCAAACAACCAACGAGATTATTATATCCGTTGTAGATATTACCCAAAAATACGGGATTGAAAATTACGGGGAATGCTACGAAAATTTCATTGTTGCGCTTTGCGATTACGCAATAGAAATCGGCAAAACTCCGGTCTTAACGTCCTTTTGCAAAGCCGAAGGGGACGAAGCGGCAATAGAACGTATTTTAAATAAATCAAATAACAGCAGTTTAATAAAAAGATGCTTTTACGACGGCGATATAAAATGC
>JAFYOG010000004.1 GCA_017560285.1 Clostridia bacterium | reverse complement strand
GGGTAGGGGAATTCTACCAAGGCAAAAAACTTTTCTTTTTCAGAGCCTGCCTCGCCGGGGTCTGCGGCGTTAAAAATCTTCGCCTCGTCCCACTTGCTTTGCCATTTCTGCTCGATATTCTTAAATTCGTGTTTCATTATTCTTCGACCTCATAATCTTCGGATTTAATTACCTCTGCGCCGTTCCAAAGACGTTCCAATTTATAAAAATCTCTGGCTTGGGATGTGAAAATGTGAATAACAACACAGCCGTAATCCAACAAGGTCCAAGCGTTGCCGCTTGCGCCCTCTATATGGTTGGGAGCAACACCCAACTGCTCTTTTAACTGAAATTCAACCTCGTCGGCAAGGGCGCGCACGTGGGTGTTAGAGGTACCCGTTGCCAAAACAAAGTAATCTGCCAAAATAGTCTGGTCGCCAACCGCAAGGGTGGTTACGTCCATACCTTTTTTGTTATCTAAGGTTGCGTTGGCAATATCGGCAATAGCCTTTGCCTGTTCTTTTTGCATATTTTCGTTCATATCTTTACTTTGCAAGCAGTCTTGCAAGCTCCTTTACATAAAAATTACGGGCGGCAATGGTAGTTTCGTTTATTGTTTTGCCCTTGGACATAAGATGCTTTATGGTGGTATCGAATGACCGTATAAGGGTTTTTACAAGAGCAACGTTCTTGTTCTTTTCCTTTGCCATACGCTTTTGGTAATATTCCCTTAAGCGTATACAGCCCTCGTCTTCTCTAAATTCTTCTATATAATCTGCAAGATAAATAACAATCTCAAAGGGTGTCATATTCGGTCTGCCCGTGGTGTGATAATAAACCGCCAAGCAGGCATCCTCGGGCAAATGAAAGCTGTCTCTTGCCAAAAACGAGCCTGTTTTTGCGTGCAAAAGCTTGTGGTTTTCTATATCGTCCTCGGTAAGATTTTCGCCAAACAGCGCGCAAAGCTCCAAATGTCGCTCTATGGGATATTCCTTTGTATAATCGTGCATAAGCGCCGCAAGCTCTACGGTTTTTAAATCAAGGTCGGCAAAGTGGGTTGCCGCAAGCATTTTTGCCGCCTCTGCCACACCAAGGGTATGCCTAAGCCTTCTTTCCGAAACGCGCATAGTAGATAAAATTGCGTTTGCGTCTGTCATAAAAATACCCCCTTAATAATTTTTTATACTTATTCTTCGTCTTCGTCCCAGTTGTGCCAAACCTCGGTAACGTCGTCGTTATCCTCCAACGCATCCAAAAGTCTGGTCATTTTGGTTTTCATATCCTCGTCGTCAAGGCGAACGTAGTTGGAAGGGATTTTTTCGGGGTCTGCCGATTCTACGGTATATCCCTTTGCCTCCAATGCCTCCCGCACTGCGGTAAGCTCGCTAACGTCGGTAAATACCTCGCCGTTTTCGCCCTCGGAGGTAAAATCCAATGCGCCGCAATCTAAAGCAGCTTCCATAAATTCGTCCTCGTCCTTTATGCCGGAAACAACAACCACGCCTTTTTCGGCAAACAAATAAGAAACGCAGCCGGTAGAGCCCAAATTACCGCCGAATTTATCAAAATAATGGCGAACCTCCCCTGCGGTTCTGTTGCGGTTATCGGTGGCGGCTTCTACAATAATAGCCACACCGCCGGGGCCGTAGCCCTCGTAGGTAAGCATTTCGTACTGAACGCCGTCTGCGCCGGAAGCCTTTTTAATAACTCTTTCTATGTTATCGTTGGGCACGTTAAGGCCCTTTGCCTTGGCAATAAGGTCGCGTAATCTTGTGTTAGAGGTGGGTTCGGGCCCGCCGTCCCGCACCGCAATGGCAATCTCCTTACCAATCTTTGTAAACACCTTTGCACGCTGTGCATCGGTCTTTGCCTTTTTGTGCATTATATTTTTCCACTTGGAATGTCCTGACATGGTTTTATCTCCTTAAAAATATCAATATCAAACGAAAGCGCAAGCGCTTTAGATCTCCTCGGTACGCTTCATACCAAGCAAATCAAGGCATCTGCCAAGAACGTTGCGGGACGCAACGGTAAGTGCAAGACGGAACTGCTCGGTTTCGCCGCCCATACCCAAAATACGGCAGTTGTGATAGAACTGGTTAAATGCGGTACATACGCTTAGCGCATAACGGGAAATATGGCTGGGCTCGAAATCCTTTGCGGCACGCAAAACCACGTTGCCGAATTCCGAAAGCTTTCTAATAAGCTCTATTTCGTTATCGTTGGGCTTATAATCGCCGTAATTGCCGTTATATTCGCCGCGGCGCAAAACGCTTGCCGCACGGGCATAGGTATATTGAACGTAAGGACCGGTGTTACCCTCAAAAGAAAGGGTGCCCTCCCAGGTAAAATCGGTATCCTTAATTCTGCTGTTGGAAAGTGCGCCGAAAACTACCGCGCCTATACCCACTGCTTCGGAAATTTCTTCTTTATTGCCCTGCGCAATGTTCTTTTCTTCTATAATAGCTCTTGCCTTTGCAACGGCTTCGTCAAATACGTCGTTAAGCAAAATAATGTTGCCGGTACGGGAGGCAAGCTTTTCGCCCCCAAAGCTCATTGTGCCGTAGGGAATGTGAACCAAATTCTTTGCCCATTCCTTGCCCATAAGCTCGGTAACCTTAAACCACTGTGCAAAGTGAAGGCTCTGGCCCGCGCTGGTTACGTAAGCACAAATATCAAAATTATAGGTGTTAAAGCGATAGTTCGCCGCCGCAATATCGCGGGTAGGGTAAAGGGTACTGCCGTCCCGCTTTAAAATAAGGGCGGGGGGCATATTGTAATCGGCAAGGTCAACAATGCTTGCGCCGTCGTCTATCTTAAGCAAGCCCTTTTCCCTAAGCTCCTCTACAATAGCGGGCATTTTATCGGTATAAAGGCTTTCGCCGTCCCAAACGTCAAAATCTATGCCCAAGCGCTTATAGGTCTGGGTATATTCCCGCAGGGAAATATCCTTAAACAGCTGCCAAATTTCTAAATATTCCTTGTTGCCGTTTTCCAGCTCGCGGAATGCGGCACGGGCTTGGTCGTTCAAGGAAGGGTCCTTTTCTGCCTCTTTACCAAAGAGCACGTAAATACGTTCAAGCTCTTTAATGCCTTCCTTTTCCAAAAGCTCGCGGTTGGACCATTTTTTATATGCAACAATCTGCTTGCCGTTTTGGGTGCCCCAATCGCCCAGATAGTTAAGGGCAAAGGTCTTATAACCGCAGAAGTTATAAATATTGCGTACTGCGTTACCGATAACGGTGGTGCCAAGGTGGCCCAAATGGAACCGCTTTGCAATGTTGGGGGAAGAAAAGTCCAAAACCATGGTCTTGCCTTCGCCGGTTTTTTGTATATCGCTGTAATCGTCGGTTAACAGCTTTGCCAAATCCGAAATATATTTATCCCCTGCAAAGAAGAAGTTAAGATAAGGCCCCGTGGGTGCAATTTTTTCCACGCCCTCAAGGTCGCCCAGTGCGGCAGCCAAATCTGCCGAAATAGCGGCAGGGTTACTGCGCAAAAGCTTGGAAAGCTTAAAGCAGGGCAATGCCAAATCGCCCAAATTGCTGTCGGCAGGGGTTTCGAAAAACCCTAAAATTTCTTCTTCGGAAAGGGTTACACCTTTAGCAGAAAGGTATTCGCCAACCTTTTGGCAAATAATTGTTTTAACTTCGGCCATATTTTTGCTCCAAAATATAAAAATAAATAATACTAAATTATTAAAATAATATACCATATTATAATAGAAAAATCAATATATACACAGCTTTTTGCCGTTAATTTTTTAAAATTAACCGTTGACAAACCCGCCTTTGGCAGGTACACTCAAATAAAAACATTAATTGCCATTAACAACCCAATTAACACACAAGGGGTTATTTTGCTTCAATAGCCGTAAAAATACAATTAAAAGAGCAAAAAACTTCTAAAAAATTCGGTTTCGCTTCGACAATTCCCTTTGGGGCTGATAGCTTATAATAAGCTTCCCAAAACCAAAAAAGGAACGTTGAAGAAAATGGAACTGACACAAACAAAGCTTTACCAAAAAACCAAAAAATCCCATATATTATACGGGCTTTTGGGGTTTGCCTTAGGGGTTGCCCCCATGGCGGGGGGTATAATGCCCTTTGGCTTGGCGTTGCTTTGCGCAATGCCCAAAAAAGGCAGAAGGGAACTGTTCTTCGGTGTGCTTGCCGCATCGCTGTTCGATGCCTGTATGCCCCTATACGCCTTTTGCGCAAGCTATTTATATTTTGTGCTTGCGTGGCAGGAAAAAAGCGGTAGAATATATTTGTACGTAAGAATGCTGCTTTCTTTTTCGGTAAGCGCGTTGCAGGGAGCTTATATCGCCCTAACGGGTGTTTCCGATATATCCCAAACGGTGGGGCTGTTGGCAGCAGTGCTTTCCTACCCGCTGTTCACCTATGCATTTTTCGGCTATTTCGATAAAAAGCGGGAAATAAGAAAAACCCGCTACGATATTTCGCTTTTGGCTTTTGCCTTGGCGTTAAGCTTATCGGTAAGCAGGCTTTATATAAACGGAATTTCTTTATCGGTTATCCCCGCCGCGGTGTTTACGCTGTGGGGTGCAAGAGCAAAAGGCTTTGGCTTTGGCTGCGGCTGCGGAATAATCTGCGGGCTTGCGGCAGGGGGCGGGGTTTGCGGCGCCCTTGGGGTTATGGGCTTAACCTACGGGCTGTTGGCTACCGAAATAGAGTCCTTGGCGCTGGCGCTTTCCTATATGCTTGGCGTAAGCGGATATTTTTATCTTGCGGGTGTAGATGGGTTTGTAACCGCCGCAATAATGTTTTTGGCGGTTTATATATGCTTTATCCCCTTTAAAAATAAAATAAAGCTCTATTCCCACGGCGAAACGGGGTGCGAAAAGCGCGCCTACGACCGCAAGCTGGCAAGGTACGCGGCAACATTTTCATCCCTTTCCTCGCTGTTTTATACCGTTTCCCACACCACCAAAGAAGAAAGCATAACCGACCTTAATTCCCGCATAGAAGAAACCGTAAGCTACCATTGCAACCGTTGCCAAGGGTGCGAGCTTGATAAATCCGAAATTTCTAACTTTTTCACCCGTGAATACCGCCGTTGCGGGGCAATAGCCTATTCCCGCATACCAACCCATATAACAAGCCGCTGTGTTAACGCCCCCAAAATGGCAAGGGCGGTAAACAACCTTGCAACCCAAAGGCAAAACCAAGGCGAGCAGGGCTTAAAGCAGATGGCAGACCAATATTCCGAAATATCCTCTATATTAATCGAGGGGGCAAAAAAACAAGAGGACCGCCACCGTACCGATAATAAAATGGGGCAGGAAATACGCGCCGCCCTGCAGGAAATAGGCATTTGCTGCGACGGCGTTAAGGTTAGCGGCCAGCGAATGCGAAGCATTACCGTTTACGGTGTTAACCCAAAGCAAATAAACTGCAGTCCCAACAGCATTTCCGATGCTGTTTCGGCGGTAACCCGCACAAAAATAACTCCCCCCGAGCTTGTTATACACGACGATTACGTGCTTATGAAGCTTTCCACCGCCCCCGCGTTGCGGATAGAGTGTGCAAAGATTTCCGAAACCAAAAACGGCGAACCGGTTTGCGGCGATACGGTAAGCGTTTTCGAAAACGACGACAGATATTTTTATTGCCTTGTTTCCGACGGAATGGGAAGCGGCAGGGACGCGGCTTTAACAAGCAGGCTTTCTTCCATAATGTTAGAAAAGCTTTTAACCGTCGGCGCAGAAAAAGAAAGCGCCCTAAGGCTTTTAAACAAAACATTGGTGGAAAAGGACGACGAGATTTTTGCCACCGTGGACCTTTTGGAAATAGACAGGGTTCTTTCCACCGCCACCTTAATAAAAGCAGGCGCCGCCCCTACCTTGCTTATACGCAAGGGGGAATCGGTTAAGCTGGAATCCAAAACGCCCCCCGCAGGGATAATGGATAAGGTTATAGCCGATAAAAAGACCTTTAACCTTGAAAAAGGCGATATGGTGGTTATGCTAAGCGACGGAATTTTGCAAACCGGCAGCGAAGAAAGCATTCTTCCCCCAAAGGGAATTCCCCCTATGCCCAGCGCCCGTGCGCTGGCGGGCAAAATAATGCGCCAAGCACAGCAATCCGATATAAGCGACGATATGTCGGTTTGCGTGTTAAGAATATATTAAAAAACAGGAATTTTAAATGATTGTAAGTGTTTCCTCCCGTTATCTTTACGCCGAAAATTTAATAGATTTTATTAAAACCGTAAACGCGGGCTGCTTGGTGCTGGATTTTGCAGGCAAGCTTATTGCCAAAAGCAAATCTGCCAACGGCTTTATCCCCAACCTGCGCATAGGCAGACCTGTAAAAGGGCTAACCGTCAGCTTAAACGGTATGGAAACGGGGGATATAAAAACCGCCGTCGCAGAAAGCGGTAACGGTTATATCGACGTTGCGGTTATAAAGGGCATAGATTGCTATGCATTGCTGCTTAATTGCGACGTTAACGGCTTGTTACAAAAGCTTCAAAATAGCTCGGGGTACGATATAAAGAATATGGAGCCTGCCGAAAGTGTGCTTTTGGGTAACGAGCATTCGCTTATTTTAGAATCCATTAACAAGCATATAAAGCCCCGCCGTATAGGCTTGTTCGATATTAGGGAAATTCTGCTTCGTATAGAAAGCAGGCTTTGCCAAGAAATGCCCCAAAAATTT
>JAFYOG010000048.1 GCA_017560285.1 Clostridia bacterium | reverse complement strand
TTAAGCCAAGGGAAAGCGCACGCTGGCATATTTGGAATACGGAACTGCCCTTTTCTTTGGAAACGTCGCAGGAATAATAGGTATGGGTATGATTATCGTACATAGGATTACCTTTTTAAAACATTGTTAATTGGTCGGATTCGGGAATATCTCCAAAGCACTTATTCTCGGTTAAAAGATTCATTATAGAGTTATTTACCGCCGCTTTTGCACGGATTTCCTCTATTGTAGTGGCTTCACCGTTTTTTACTACCTCGGCAATTTTTTCGGCAACAGATTCGCCCAAGCCGTTAAGACAGCACAAAGGAAGGCGGATTTTGCCGTTTTCGGGGATAAATGCGGTAGCTTCGGATTTGCCTATTTGCACGGGCAAAAATTCCAAGCCTCTTGCCAGCATTTCAAGGACGATACGAAGTATGATTATATTACCTTCGTCCTTGGCGGTAAGGTTGGGTGCCGCTTTAAGCGCCTTTAGACGTTCTTCTATACGGTGCTTGCCCTTCATAACAAGCTCGCCG
Source organism: Clostridia bacterium (assembly GCA_017560285.1). Taxonomy (GTDB): domain Bacteria; phylum Bacillota; class Clostridia; order Oscillospirales; family CAG-382; genus Coliplasma. The sequence continues at coordinate 27,895 of JAFYOG010000048.1, read as the reverse complement.
TCGAAGAAATCCCTTTTTATGGTGAAGTATGCCGCATAGTACGCAACGGGGTGGTATATTTTAAACCAGCTTAAGCGCAAGGATGCGATAGTATACGCCGCCGCGTGAGCTTTGGGGAACATATACTGAATTTTGTTGCAGGATTCGATATACCATTCGGGTACGTTCTTTTCCCGCATGGCGGCTTCTTGGTCGGGCTCTAAGCCCTTGCCCTTACGGGTGCGTTCCATAGATTTAAAGGCTACGGCGGAATCTACACCCATATGCATTAGATAGGTCATAATGCTGTCGCGGGTACCGATAATTTCGGAAATGGTGCAGGTGCCGCTTTCGATAAGGTCTTTACCGTTGCCAAGCCATATACCCGTACCGTGAGAAAGACCTGCTATCTGAACCAAATCGGCAAAGCCCTTTGGTTTTGCATCCAAGATCATTTGTATAGAGTAATCGGTACCAAACTCGGGGATACCCATTGTTCCGATAGGACATCCGATTTGCTCGGGGGTTACTCCAAGGGGCTTTGTACTTGCAAAAAGCTCGTACACGTTAGGGTCGTTCATAGGAACGTCCCTTACGTCGATGCCCGTATAATCCTGAAATATCCGATAGTAGGTCGGCACATCGTGGCCAAGTATATCTAATTTTAGAATTGTATCGTGAAGATATTCGAACGCAAAGTGGGTGGTTATTACGCCGCTTGAAGCTTTGTTTGCGGGGTATTGCACCGGTGTAAAATCGTATATTTCGTATTCCTTGGGAATAACTACTATACCGCCGGGGTGCTGGCCTGTGGTACGGCGTACGCCAACGAAGCCTTGGGCAAGACGTGCTTGCTCGGCGCGGGTGAGGGTTTGTCCCTCCTCCTCTAAAAAGTTCTTTACAAAGCCGAAGCAGTTTTTATCCTGCAAGGTACCAACGGTGCCTGCGCGGAAGATGTTTTCTTTACCGAACAAAACTTCGGTAAACTTGTGAGCCTCGGATTGAACGTCGCCGGAGAAGTTAAGGTCGATATCGGGGGCTTTTTCACCGTGGAAGCCAAGGAAGGTTTCGAAGGGGATATCGTGGCCGTCGGGGCGCATTTGGGTGCCGCAATGAGGGCAATCCTTATTGGGCAGATCGAAGCCCGAGCCGATAGAGCCGTCGGTGAAAAATTCGGAATATTTACAGTTGGGGCAAGCGTAGTGAGGGGGTAAGGGGTTAACCTCGGATATTTTTGCCAAGGTAGCCGCAAAGGACGAGCCAACAGAACCGCGGGAGCCTACAAGATAGCCGTGTTCTTCGCTGTTTTGCACAAGACGTCTTGCTATTACGTACAAAACCGCATAGCCGTTACCGATAATGGAATTAAGCTCTCTGTCCATACGCTTTTGAACAAGCTCGGGAAGCTGACCGTTAAAGCCGTACATTTCCATAGCGGTTTTATGGCAAAGCTCGGAAAGCTCTTCCTCGGCGCCCTCGATAGAAGGGGTATAGGTGCCGTCGGGGATAGGCTTTATGTCGTCAAAATCTTCTATTATCTTTTTGGGGTTATCTACTACAATGCGCTTTGCGGTTTCCTCGCCGAGATAAGCAAATTCGGCAAGCATTTCGTCGGTGGTGCGGAAATATATACGGGTATCGCGCATTGCATCGTTATAGCCCATACCGCGCATCATTATTTGACGGTAGATTTCGTCCTCGGGGTCCATAAAGTGTACGTCGCCGGTGGCAACCACAAGCTTATTTTGCTTTTCGGCAATAGAAATAATCTTGCGTACGTTTTCGTGAAGCTGTTCTACGGTGGCACTGCCTGATTCCAACAGATATCCGTTGTTGGTATCGGGCTGAACCTCTAAATAATCGTAGAAATCGGCGATTTTATTAAGCACGGCATCGGATGAATTTTTAAGGATCGCATCGTAAAGCTCGCCGCTGGAGCAGGCAGAGCCGATAACCAAGCCCTCGCGGTATTGGGAAAGGAGGGTTTTGGGGATGCGGGGATGACCGTGGAAATAATCTAAATTAGATCTGGAAACGATTTTATATAAATTCTTTAGACCAACAAGGTTTTTTACAAGAATTACCACGTGGTAATAGGGCAATTTTTTAGGGTCTGCATTGCCTGCCATTGCGGCGTTCATATCGGTAACCGTTAAAATGCCGTTAGACGCAAGCTTTTTTGCCATACAGGCAAAGATTTTTGCAAGCATTTCGGTATCGGCATCTGCCTTGTGGTGGTCGAAATCGCCTAAATTATAATATTTTGCAAGTGTATCCAGGGTATGCTTTTTGCTGTCGCTGTTGATATAGCGGGAAAGCGCCACCGTATCGAGATAAGGGTTATTAAAGGGTATACCGTTATCTATTGCAACACGGGTGATAAAAGAAGTATCGAAATTTGCGTTATGGGCAACCAACATTCTGTTACCGCAAAACTGCAAAAAGCTTTCTACAGCTTCTTTTTCACTTGGGGCATCCTTAACCATATCGTCGGTGATGCCTGTTAGGCGGGTTATGTTTTCGGGGATAGGCATATTGGGGTTTACGAAGGTGGAAAATTCGCCTATAATCTCGCCGTTTTTGTACTTTAGTGCACCTATTTGGGTTATACCGCAGCTTTTAAAGGAAAGACCCGTGGTTTCGATATCGAAGATTATAAATTCGGATTCGGCAAAATCGATGCCCATTGAATCCTCGTATTTGAAAACCGCACGGGCGGTATCGTCTACCAAATAGCCCTCGATGCCGTAAATAGGCTTTACGTTGGGGTATTTTTTAGCCGCCTGCTGAACGATGGGGTACGCCTGAAGTGTACCGTGGTCGGTAAATGCTACGGCGGGCATTCCCCAAAGGGAAGCACGTGCCATAATATCGGCAGGGTCGGACAACGCATCCAATGCGGACATATTTGTGTGCAAATGAAGCTCTACCCGCTTTTCCTCGGCAGTATCCATACGGGAAACGCAATCGCATTTGCTGATAGCCTTTACGTTTATGGTAAGCTCGTTATCCTCTACCATTTGCTTTGTGGCGCGGTCGAAGATTTTGCGGTGCTCTGCCTTGCCCGAAATTAAAACGTAAGCGGGGGGCTTGGGAAGCTTTGGAGCTTCGTTTTTGGGGCAGGTAAAGCGGGCGGTTACGGATGCGGCTAAATCGGTTAAATACAAGGTATAGGTGATTTTGTTACCCTCGTAATTATCCTTGCTTTCGGTAAGGAACAGCTTGCCGCCCACGCAAACGTTGGTGCCCGGCTTTATGTTGGATATAGGGGTTAAATTCCAGCCCTTGCGATCGCCCATAAGGGGCTTAGGGTCGGTTATATCTAAGGTTAGGTTACCTACCTTAACAAGCAATTTTTCGCCTGATTCGGTATATTCCGCATCACCTATTTCTTGGTTGGAGAAAGAGGCGCGAGGGGGTGCTTTTTCGTCGTTTAGCTCTTTTGCGATAGCTTGGCTTTGAAGCTTTATGCTTTCGGTAAGGGCTATTTCCCTATCGTTTTGGTAATCGGCAGGAGAAAAATCCTGACTTTCGAACTGTATTTTTACGGTAATGCCGAACTGTTCCCTTATGCATTGGGTTATAAACAGCTCTGCTCCGTTTGCCTCGGGTATTGCCGAGGTAATAAAGGGTGGGAAGCTTATTATAAGCTTATTTTCGAAATCGTTATAGGTGTAGGTTGCGTTATTGAAAAACGCGTAATCCAGCTTGGATATATGGCGCAGGGTTTCGATAACGCCCTCCATATGCTCTGCCGAAAAGTTAACGGAATAGCGGGGATAGATGCTTGCAAAATTTAGGTTATACGCTTTTTTTATTTCCTTTTCTATTTCGAACAAGGCGGAAGGACGGACATAGGAAGAAAGCTCTGCCGTAACCACAACGCCCTGGGCGGCGCGGTCTACCTTTACAGAGAAGGAGCTGAACTTTGCTATGATGTCCTTTTGCTGTTGCGAAAAGTAACATTTTTTGAATTTGGAAATAAATTCGTTAAGCATCGATATTTAATAAACCTTTAATTTCTTGGATAAGTGTGGGAACGATTAATTCTTCGGGGATTTTTTTAATAATTTCGCCTTTGCGGAACAGCAAGCCCTCTTTATCGCCGCAGGCAACGCCTATATCGGCGTGTCTTGCCTCGCCCGGGCCGTTTACCGCACAGCCCATAAGGGCTACGGTTATGCGCTTGTTGGATTTGATATTACGGGTTTTTTCTTCTAATTCTGCCACCAAGCCGATAAGGTTAGAGCGGGTTCTGCCGCAGGTGGGGCAGGATACTATATTTACGCCGCCGCCTATGCCGCAACAGAAAAGGATATCTCTTGCAGCGGCGACCTCTAAAACAGGGTCTTCGGTAAGCGAAACGCGAACGGTGTTGCCGATGCCGTCAAGAAGCAATGACCCTATGCCGATGGCGGATTTTATACTGCCGCGGCGAACGTCGCCTGTTTCGGTAACGCCGATATGTAAGGGGTAATCGCACATTTGAGAAAGCAATCTTGCCGCATCCACCATTGTTTTTACGTTGGAGCTTTTTACCGAAAGCACGATGTTGTTAAAATCGAACTGTTCTAACATTCTTGCGTTGTTTATTGCGCTTTCTGCCAATGCCTCGGCGGTGGGGCCGCCGTATTTTTCAAGCACCGATTTTTCGGCACTGCCGCCGTTTATGCCAATGCGGATAGGGATGTTCTTTTCCCTGCACACGGTGGCAACCTTGCGGATGTTTTCTTTATCGCCTATGTTGCCGGGGTTTATGCGGATTTTGGAAATACCGCGTTCCGCGGCGGCAAGGGCTAATTTATAATCGAAATGGATATCCGCCACAAGTGGGATATTTACGTTATTTGCATAGTAAGGGATAGCCTCTGCCGCTTCTATATCGTTTACGGTAAAGCGAACGATATCGCAGCCTGCGGAAGCCAAGGATTTAATTTGGTTAAGAGTAGCCTCTTTATCGGCGGTTTTGGTGTTTGTCATAGACTGAACGGCTATGGGGTGGGTGCCGCCGATGTAGGTATTGCCTATTTTAATTTCTTTTGTTAGTTTCATAATTAAAACAACCCTATTATATCTTTAAATGCAACGAAGATCATTAAACCGAACAGCAGCACGGTAAATATACCGCTTATGGCAGATTCGGTAGATTTTTTCATAGGCTTGCGGCGAATAGCCTCGATGATATAAAACAGCAATCTGCCGCCGTCCAAAACGGGAATGGGCAATAAATTTAATATACCCAAGGAAACAGAGATAAGCACCGTCATATCGGCAATATACAAAACCGTTTCCTTTACGCTTTGGCTGTTTTCGATAATACTGTTGATTTCGCCGCCGATAGCTATGGGACCGCCCACGGCTTCCATACCGTATTTGCCCGAGAAGGTATCGATAAGCGAATCTACCGTCATATAAATGCTTGAATAGGTTTGCCAATAGGTTTCGTACATTAGGTTTCCGAAGCTTTTGCTTTTTTCGGTAACGTAAAAATCTCTTGCAGTGAAGGTTATACCGTCGTTACTGAAGGTATAGAACTTTACGTCGTAAAGCATGGTGGGAACACCGTCCCGAAGCACCTTTATATCCAGCAAGGAATATCTGATAATTCCTTCCTCGGCGGGGTTTTGGGGGTTAACAACCTTTTCGTCAACAAATTCGCCGTCGGACATTAGGATATAGGACAAATCGTTAAAGCAATGAACCTTTTTGCCGTTGATGGATATAATTTCATCGTTTGCCTGCAAGCCGCTTTCGCAGCTTATGGCACCTTCGGCAAAGGAATGAACGGTTTTCGTGCCGATAACGCTTCCGCACACAACGAAAAACATTACCAAGAACGCCAATATAATGTTCATTAACGGGCCTGCAAGGACGATTAAAATACGCTTCCATACGGGTCGGCTGTTTAGGGGGATTTTGTATTTATGCTCCTCGGGGATTTCGTCGTCGTATTCCCCTACCATATTTACAAAACCGCCTATGGGGATTGCGCGAAGGGAAAAATCGTTATGCTTACCCTTCCAGGTTTTTATCTTCGGCCCCATACCTATGGAAAATTCTATTACGCCGACCTTAAAAAGGCGGGCTACGATATAATGACCGAATTCGTGTATAAAAATTAATAAGCCGAATATAAAAACGGTTATTAACAGCGTTAAAAGGGTATTGAGCATTAAATAATCACTCCGTTATATATTTGCGGAAACAAACTCCCTTGCCATAGCGTCGGATTGGATAATATCATCTAAGGTGGGGTTTGCTATATAATTTGCTGTTTCGGTGGCTTTTATTACCAAATCGAACAGCTGGGTAAAGCCTATTTTATGGTCGAGGAACAAGGCAACCGCTTCTTCGTTGGCGCCGTTCATTACCGCGGGGATATTGCCGCCCTTGGTAATAGCCTTTCTTGCCAAGGCAAGCAAGGGGAAGGTTTCTTCGTCGGGACGAAGGAAATTAAGTTCCTTACCGAATAAATCAAGGGCAGGTGCGGGGGAAGGCATACGATTGGGATAGGTGATTGCATATTGAATGCAAAGGCGCATATCGGGGGTGCCCATTTGGGCAATAACCGCGTTATCCTCGAACTCTACCAAGGAATGCACTATGCTTTGAGGATGGATAACAACCTCTACTTTATCGGGAGAAACGTCGAAAAGGTGAACGGCCTCGATAAGCTCTAAGCCTTTGTTCATAAGGCTGGCGCTGTCTACCGAAATCTTTTTGCCCATATTCCAGCGGGGGTGGCGGATAGCCATTTCGGGGGTTACGTTCTTAATATACTCTTTGCTTTGACCCAAAAATGGGCCACCGGAGCCGGTGAGCAAAATCTTTTTAATTTTTGTGCCGCCCTGAATACATTGGAAAATTGCGGAATGCTCGCTATCGACGGGGAGCAATACCGAATTGCCTTTTTTTACTGCATTGGTAACCAAGCTGCCCCCTGCCACCAAGGTTTCTTTGTTGGCGAAGGCGATTTTTTTGCCCTGAAGAGCCGCGGCAATGGTGGGGCGCAGACCCTTCATACCCAAAACGGCGTTAACCAACAAGGGGGATTCGTCCTCTACGGCGATTTGATATACACCCTCGTCGCCGCAAAGAATTTTTATATCCATATCTGCCAAGGCGGTTTTTAACTGCGAATATTTTTCTTCGCCAATGCATACGGTTTTGGGTTTAAATTCGCGGCACTGCTCTTCTAACAGCTTTAAATTAGAATGGGCAGAAAGCGCAGTAACGCGAAGACCTAAGTTTCGCGCTACGTCAAGTGTTTGTGTACCAATAGAACCGGTAGAACCGATTAATGAAATACTTTGTGCCATAATTACACCATTAGTTTTATATTAAACCCGAAAATACTATATGAACAGAAAAAACAACTGCCATAAGTATAGAAACGGGAATAATGCTGTCGAAGCGGTCTACAACGCCGCCGTGTCCGGGGAATATTTTGCCGTAATCCTTTACGCCCATATGGCGCTTTACCACCGATGCGGAAAGGTCGCCGAGCTGGCTTACTATAGATAAGGGCAACGCATAGATTGCAAACTGCAATTTTATACCTGCTATCCAGAACACCAAAAGGCCTGCAAGGGTACCGAATATAGTTCCGCCTATTGCGCCTGCAATAGTCTTTTTGGGAGAAATATCGGGGCAAAGCTTACGCTTGCCGAAAAGCATACCCGAAAAATAGGCAAAGGTATCGGTAGACCAGGAAACCGCAAGAACAAATGCGATTGCCCATACGCCGAAGGCATAGCCCATACCCGCAAGTGCGGTAAAGCCTGCGGTTATATATATAACCAAGGCGAAGAACATAAGCAACCGTTCTACGTTAACCTTTTTGTGGTTGAACACAGCGTAGAACAAGAAGTATATAAGAACCAAGGAAACCAAAAACAGCATTGCCGCCGCGGCACCGAAAAAGCGGTTTTTACATACAATGGGAACAAATACGCACAACGCAGAACCCAATATACAGGGAACGGAAATTAATATATTTTTTAGCAAGCCGCAGCAGGAAACCATTTCGTATACCGAAAAGCCTGCTATAAGAGCGAACACTGCGGTTCTGCCCCAGTTACCGCCCCAAATTAATATGGGCAGCAGCAAAATAAGGGCAACCACTGCGGTTAATATTCTTTTTAACATAATTTACCTCCCGTAGCGGCGTTCCCGCTTGGTGTATGCGTCCAGCGCTTTTTGAAGTTCTTTTTCATCGAAATCGGGCCAAAATACATCGGCAAAATAATATTCTGCATATGCCGATTGCCATAAAAGGAAATTGGAAATGCGATATTCGCCGCTGGTGCGGATTATTAAATCGGGGTCGGGCACACCTGCGGTATACAGGTTTGCCGAAATATCCTCGGCGGTGATTTCGGTCTTGCCCTGCTGTGCAAGGCGGTTAAAGGCATATACAAGCTCTTGACGTCCGCCGTAGGAAAGGCATATACACAAAGTCATACCTGTGTTTGCCGCAAGATAATCCTCTGCCCCGCGAAGGGCGTTGCGGTATTTTTCGGCAAAGCGGTCGATATCGCCCAAAAGCTTTAGGCGGATATTACGGCGCATAAGGTCGGGGGTATATTTGGTTATACCGCGGCTCATAAGCTCCATTAACGCGCTTACCTCGCCTTGTTCCCTGTTCCAATTTTCTGCCGAAAAGGCATATACCGTTAGGTATTCTATGCCCATATCGGAACAGGTTTCCACGGTATTTACAAAGGTGTCGAACCCTTTTTTGTGGCCTGCGGTACGGGGCATAAGACGTTTTTTCGCCCAACGGCCGTTGCCGTCCATTATTATGGCTATATGCTTTGGTAACGTTATATCGGACATAAGAGCACTCCTGAAATAGGATAAATGTTTTTTGGAAATTAGATTTCCATAATTTCCTTATCTTTGCGAGCTACAGCTACATCAACTTCCTTGATGTATTTATCGGTAACGTCTTGAATTGTCTTTTCTGCTGTCTTAAGGTCGTCTTCGGTGATTTCGGAATTCTTCTTTAATGCTTTTGCCGCATCGTTAGCATCGCGGCGGATGTTACGGATAGCAACCTTGCAATCCTCGCCCATTTTTGCGGTCTTTTTGGTAAGCTCCTTACGGCGTTCCTCGGTAAGGGAGGGGAATACCAAGCGGATGGATTTGCCGTCGTTGGTGGGGGTGATACCTACGTCGGAAGCAAGGATAGCCTTTTCGATTTCCTTGCACATATTAGCTTCCCAAGGGGTGATAAGAAGGGTTCTTGCATCGGTAGCCTTTATGGTAGCAACGCCGTCCAAGCCGGTGGGAGTTCCGTAATATTCAACGGTGATTTTATCAAGCACCTTTGCGCTTGCTCTGCCAACGCGGATAGTGCCGAAATCCTCCTCCAACACTGCGATGCTCTTCTTCATTCTTTCTTCGTAAACTTTCATTTCAAACATGGGTGTTACCTTCCTTTTTAAATGTTTATGTTAATTTTTTTAAGCTTAGTTATGCAAAATTGTTCCGATGTTTTCGCCGTTGGCGGCACGGATAATGTTTTGAGGGTTGGATAAGGGGAACAGAACGGTTTTAATTCCGCTTTCTTCGCCTATTGCGGCGGCGCTTTGGTCGATAGCCTTTAAGCCGAGAGAAAGCATTTCTTTATAGGTTAAGGTATCGAACTTCTTTGCATCGGGGTATTTAACAGGGTCTTTATCGTATACGCCCGCAACGTTCTTTGCAGAAAGAACAGCATCGCACTTTAGTTCTGCCGCGCGAAGCATCATACCCGTATCGGTAGAGAAGAAGGGATAGCCTACACCGCAGGCAAGGATAACTATTTCGCCCTGCTCTAAATATTCGATAGCTTTATATTGGGAATAGGTTTCGCAGAACTGCTGAATTTGAACCGCACTCATTACACGGCAATTAGTGCCTGCTTTAATGATATAATCCTGCATTGCGATAGAGTTGATAAGGGTTGCAAGCATACCCATATGGTCGCCGCGTACACGGTCTACGGTAAGGCCGTTTTGACGTGCGCCGCGCCAGATGTTACCTGCGCCGATTACCACGCAAACCTGCGTGCCATCCTTGGCAAGGTCGGAAAGCACCTTTGCAACGTCGGAAAGCATATCGCCGTTAAGAATAGATTTGCCGTCGCCTGCAAGGGCTTCGCCGCTTAGTTTTACGAGAACGCGCTTAAATTCTGTTGCCATTTTAAATTCCTCGCTTTTTTATTTTTGGGGGATAAATATTCTGTATAGCTCTTTTAATTCGTCGGTTATGCCGCAGTTGTATGCGTTCACCGCCGAAATTTGTGCGCTGTTAATATTATCGGGGATTAAACCGCAGTTGGGGAAATATTCTTTATACAAGCCTTCGGTATATTCGTCTAAAATGCCGTTTGTATAGCCGTAGCCCCCTGCAAGAGTTAATATACCGCCGTATATTTCCTCTGCCGTGCCGTTTTTGCCCACAAGGATACGCTCGCCTATGTAGCATTCGGTATCTTCGGTGTTATCGTACATACCCGCAGAGGTTTCCAGCTCTTTGCTGACGTACACCGCGAACAAATAGTTATCGTATTTGTTAACCTCGGCAACGGTTTTTGCAAAATCGGCTAAAGAGCCGAAGCCTGTTTCGGCTATCATAAGGTCAAACTCTAAAGGTCTTGTACCAAGGGTTTTATCGTGCAGGAAGCTTTCGCTTTGATAGCTAAAGCTTATTTCGTTGCCGTAAAGTAAAGATTGCTGTGCAATTTTATCCGCCGCGGCTTTAACCTTTTGGTGGAAGGCTTCTTCCTCGGCAGGGGTTACGGTCGTTTCCTCATCCGAAATGAAAAATTCGATAATTAAGGTTTTGCCCGTAAGCTTTTTTAAAGAGCCTTTATCGGAATATATGTACTTTGCGGAAAAATCGGTGTGGGCTTGGGGATAAGAGGAATATATTCCGTTAACCAGCCTCCAGCAATCGGTTTCGTATACTGCGTTAAGGGTTATTTCCTTACCGCTTTGGGTTTTGCAGTTTATTTTGGCGGTGCTTTCGTTTTCGTTACATAAAACCGCAACCGATTGAGTATTGATAAAATCGGTAAAGCTGCTGCCGAGATGGTTGAAAACCATTGTTTTTCCGTCCTGCTCTTTTACCGCAGGGGCGTGCATTTGAGGATAAGACAGCAAAAGATTTATATCGGTACTGTTAGAGGAATACACCGAATTAAGCAAAGACTTAATTGCAGAAAACTGTGCGTATGCTTGGTTGCTTGCGGGATGGTAACCGACAGACGCGTTTTTATCGCAAAGCGAATTGCAGATAAAAATCTCGGTAACCAGTTTATCGGTATTTATAAGCTGAATTGCGTTTTCTGCGGTTAATTGGGGAATAACCTCTTTGGAAGTATCCTCGGACACAATATCCGATACTTCTTGGGTATTATTACCCGTACAGCCGCAAAAAACCGCCAAAAGGGCCGTTACCAAAAGCAATGATATTAACTTCGTTAGTTTGTTTATATTTATGTATTCCATATCATTATGATTATAACAGACAAACGCGCTGATATCAATAGAAAATTGTCTTAAAAAAGAATATTCTCGCGGATAGTGCGAACTAATTTTACCTTTTCGCCCAAAAATTGTGCAATATAGGCGGGATTTAGGTAATCGTTCCCTGCGGCATTGCACTTAAAGCGGGCTGTTATGCCCTTTTCGGTAGGGGCGGCGGAAAGAAATTCTGCCATAGAAGAAATATCAACCTGCTTATCGCCCTTTTTAGAGCGTTTGGTAACAAGCATTTCGCCGCTTACAAGATTTTTAAATTCCTCTGCCGTAAGGTCGGTAATAAATTCCAACCGCCAAATTGCCTGTTTTGTGGCAAGCTTGCCCTGAGCAAGCTCTACGTTTATAATTTCCATGCCCGTAAAGGCGGCGGCTTTTAGCTTTTCCGCAACGATATCCAAGGGGATATCCTCGGTTATGCGAAAATCGAAAAGCTCCCTCTCGCCCTCTTGGTATATAGAAAGGGGCAACGCTATATTTAGCTTGGGGTGGGGGTTAAAGCCCTCGCTGTAGCCTATGGGCAAGCCGCTTCTTAACAGCATACGGTTTAGGGCACGCTGAAGGTCCAAATGGGAAATATACTGCAATCTGCCCATTTTGGAAAAGCATACTCTTATATCAGCCATTGCTTACACCTCCGTCGCATATGCATTTGCCGTCGCAAAGCGCCGAAGCACCGCAGCCCGAGCATTTTGTGCGGCAATCGGGTGTGGTTTGCGCCTGCAAGGATTTTTGATATTCAAGCTTCATAAACTTTTTGGTTACGCCTATATCGATAAAATCCCAAGGTAAAATTTCGTCGATATCAAAACGGCGGTTTGCATAAAAGGCAGGGTCTATACCGGATTGTTCGAACACGGACATCCATTTATCGTAGCTGAAGAATTCGTCCCAGCCATCTAACATTAAGCCTTGATTAAACGCCTCGAGCATTGCCTTGCAAAGCCTTCTGTCCCCACGGGCAAAAACAGCCTCGATGCGGGAAACACGGGCATCGTGATATTTATATGATATCTTCTTGGTTTTTATTTCGGATTTAAGAAGCTGCTGCTTACGCTCGAGCTCTTCTAAGCTATCCTGAGGTTCCCATTGGAAGGGGGTAAAGGGCTTGGGCACGAAGCAGGAAACGCTTATGGTTACGTTTACGCCGCCCTTGCCGCCCCGCTTTGAAGAATAATATGTATTTACGATATTCTGACCGAGCTGTGCTATACCGCAAATATCGGCGTCGGTTTCGGTGGGCAAGCCGTTCATAAAATAAAGCTTTAGGCTGTTTCTGCCCATACCGAACGCCTTTTCCATAGCGGTTAATATTTCTTCCTCGGTTATGTTCTTGTTTATAACGTCGCGTAACCGTTGGGTACCCGCCTCCGGCGCGAAGGTAAGACCGCTTTTGCGTACGGAGGAAACCTTTTCTAACAATTCCTCGTAAAAATTATCTATACGCATAGAGGGCAAGGAAAGGTTAACCTTTTTATCGTCGGTCCAGCTTAGCAGGCTATCGATAAGCTCTCTTAAATGGGTATAATCGCTTATGGAAAGGGAGGTTAAGGATATTTCGGGGTAGCCTGTGTTTTGTACCGATTCGTAAGCATCGGCGTTAAGCACAGCGGGAGATTTTTCACGGTAGGGGCGGTATATCATACCTGCCTGACAAAAACGGCAGCCGCGGATACAGCCGCGGAACACCTCTAACATTACCCGATCGTGAACCGTTTCTAAAAAGGGAACGGCGCACTTGCGGGGGAAGCGCACTTTATCTAAATCGCTTATAATGCGCTTTTTTACCGTGGCGGGAACACCTGCCTTGTTGGGAGTAAAGGATTTTATGGTGCCGTCTTGGTTATATTCCACCGTATAAAGCGAGGGCACGTAAAAGCCCTTTAGCTGTGATGCTTTGTAAAGTATCTCTTCCCTGCTTGCTCCCTGCTTTTTGCAATTATTTATAAGGTCGGTAAGCTCTAAAAGCGCTTCCTCGCCCTCGCCGATAGAAAAAATATCGATAAAATCGGCAACGGGCTCGGGGTTATAGGCGCAGGGACCGCCTGCAATAATTATAGGGTCGGATTCGCCCCTTTGGGAAGAAAGTAAGGGGATTTTGCCCAAGGAAAGCATTTGCAGTACGTTGGTATAGCAAAGCTCGTATTGCAGGGTGAAGGCAACGATATCAAAAGCGTTGATAGGGTCGCCGCTTTCCAAGGCGTATAGGGGAACATCGTTTTCGATAAGCTGAGAGCGCATATCTGTCCAAGGCATATAGCTTCGCTCGCAGCTTATATAGCCCGATTGGTTAAAGCAGTTTTGAAGTATTTTCATACCCAAGTTGGACATACCTATTTCGTAGGTATCGGGGAAGCAGAAGCAAATGCGAAGGTCGGCGGTTTCGGGGTTGGGGATTTCCGACCCGAACTCGTTACCGATATATCTGCCCGGCTTTTCTACCTTTTCCAGCAAGGGTGCGTATTTATTATAGTCGGTCAATTTTAGTTACTCCTGACTTATAAATTTTTTAGCTTTGATTTTAGATAAAAGCCCGTGTAGCTGTTATCGCTTGCGGCAACCTCCTCGGGGGTGCCCTTGGCAATTACCCTGCCGCCTGCATCGCCGCCGTCGGGGCCTAAATCGATAATATAATCGGCGGTTTTTATTAAATCCAAATTATGCTCGATAACTATAACGCTGTTACCTGCATCCACAAGCTTTTGCAATACCGAAATAAGCTTGTTTACATCGTCGGTATGCAAGCCGGTAGTAGGCTCGTCAAGCACATACATGGTTTTACCCGTGGCGCGGCGGGCAAGCTCGTTGGCAAGCTTTACTCTTTGGGCTTCGCCGCCGGAAAGGGTGGTGGCGGGCTGACCTATTTTTACGTAGCCTAAGCCTACGTCGCACAGGGTATCGAGCTTGCGCTTTATAGAGGGGTAGTTTTGGAAGAATTCCCTGCCCTCGTCGCAGGTCATTTCCAATACGTCGTAAATAGATTTGCCCTTGTATTTTATCTCTAAGGTTTCGCGGTTGTAGCGTTTGCCCTTACATACGTCGCAGGTAACGTATACGTCGGGCAGGAAGTGCATTTCGATGGTTAAGGTTCCGTCGCCCTTGCAGGCTTCGCATCTGCCGCCCTTTACGTTAAAGGAAAATCTGCCGTCGGTATAGCCCCTTGCCTTTGCATCGGGGGTAGAGGCGAAAACCGCGCGGATATCGTTAAACAAGCCGATATAGGTGGCGGGGTTGGACCTTGGGTTTCTGCCGATAGGAGATTGGTCGATTTGGATAATTTTATCGATTTGCTCTACACCGATAATTTCGCGGTGCTTGCCGGGGATAACCGATACCTTGCCTAATTTGCGCGCCAAGGTGTTATAAAGAACCGAGTTTACCAAAGAGGATTTACCCGACCCCGAAACACCCGTTACGCAAACAAGCTTGCCCAAGGGGAAGGTAACGTCTATATCCTTTAGGTTGTTCTGCGTTGCGCCGGTAACGGTTATAAACCCGCCGTTGCCCTTGCGGCGCTGTGCGGGAACGCTTACGCATTTTTTGCCCGAAAGGTATTGGCCGGTAACCGAATGGCTGCATTTTTTTATCTGTGCGGGGGTGCCCGTAAACACTACCTCGCCGCCGTGAACGCCTGCACCGGGGCCTATATCCACAAGAAAATCGGCTTCTTCGATGGTTTCCTCATCGTGCTCTACAACAAGCACGGTGTTGCCTATATCCCTAAGCTTTTTTAGGGTGTTTATAAGCTTTTGGTTATCTCTTTGGTGCAGACCTATGCTGGGCTCGTCAAGGACGTACATTACACCCACCAAGGCAGAGCCTATTTGGGTTGCAAGGCGAATACGCTGAGCCTCGCCGCCGGAAAGGGTGCCCGCCTTGCGGGCTAAGGTTAAATATCCAAGCCCTACGTTTTCCAAAAAGGAAAGGCGGGCGTTGATTTCTTTTAAAATTTCTCTTGCAATTTCGGCTTCGGTTTTAGAAAGCTTTAGGGTTGCAAAAAACCTTCTTGCGTTAATAACCGAAAGCTGACATAAATCGGATATATTCTTACCTCCTACGGTAACCGCCAAGGGTTCGGGCTTAAGCCGTTTGCCGCCGCAATCGGGGCAAGGAATATATTCTAAAAACTGCTCGTAATATTCGCGGGTTTCGTAACCGCCGCCCATTTTGTAGCGTTGGTCTATCATACCGATTACACCCTTAAAAGAGGGCTCGGAAACCGATTTCTTTTTACGTTTGTTGCCGTATAAAAGAACGTCGTAGGCTTCGTCGGAATACTGATTTATTGGGGTGTGAACGTCGAAGCCGTGATATCTGCCCACCGAATTTATAAGCTCGGCAAAATATCCGCCCGGTTCGGCGCTTTTAAAGCCGTTGCAGATTATTGCGCCGCCGAAAATAGAAAGGCTTTTTTCGGGGATAAGCTTTGCTTCGGAAAATATATTGTTTTCGCCAAGGCCGCCGCAGGTTTCGCAAGCGCCCGAGGGGTTGTTAAAGGAAAACATTCGGGGTGTAAGCTCGCCTATGGATATACCGTGGGTTTTGCAGGCGTAGTTTTGGGAAAAGGTAAGCTCGTTTTCGCCTTCCTGTGCATCGGGCAATAAAATCTTTATTATGCCGTCGGCAAGCTTGGATGCGGTTTCGATGCTTTCGGCAAGGCGGGAACGGATATCGCCGCGGATTATTAAGCGGTCGACGATTATATCCACATCGTGCTTGATATTTTTATCCAGAACGATTTTCTCGGAAAGGTCGTACATTATGCCGTCTACCCGAACGCGAACGTAGCCGCTTTTGCGGGCATCTTCGAACACCTTTTCGTGCATACCCTTTTTTGCGGCAACCACGGGAGCCGCCACCATAAAGCGGGTGTTTTCTTCTAAGGCAAGGACCTTTTCTACAATTTCATCCACCGTTTGCTGTTGGATAACCTCGCCGCAGATAGGGCAATGGGGAACGCCGATACGGGCGTAAAGCAAACGAAGATAATCGTATATCTCGGTAACCGTACCCACGGTAGAGCGGGGGTTACGAGAGGTGGTTTTTTGGTCGATTGCTATGGCGGGTGAAAGACCCTCGATAAGGTCTACGTCGGGTTTATCCAGCTGACCCATAAACATTCTTGCATAAGAGGACAGCGATTCCACAAAGCGGCGGTGACCCTCGGCATAGAGGGTATCGAAGGCAAGGCTGGATTTACCCGACCCCGAAAGACCCGTAAACACCACGAATTTATCACGGGGGATGGTTACGTCTATATTCTTTAGATTGTGGACGCGGGCGCCCTTTACCGTAATTTTATCTGACATAATTACACCTACATAAGTCTGCGGATTTTATCGCGGATAAGAGCGGCGGTTTCGAAATCCAAATCCTTGGCGGCGCGCTTCATATCGGCGGTAAGCTTATCGATAAGCTTCTTTTTATCCTCGGCAGACATATTCTTTGCTTTTTCAAGTTTTTCGGTTTCTTTCTTAGAGGTTATGGCAATAGGCTCGCGGATATCCTTAACAATAGTCTTGGGAACGATTCCGTTTGCCTTGTTATATTCCGATTGGATTTTGCGGCGGCGGTTTGTTTCGGTTATCGCCTTACGCATAGATTCGGTTTCGGTATCGGCATACATTATAACCATACCTTCTGCGTTACGGGCGGCCCTGCCTATGGTTTGCACCAAGGAAATTTCGCTGCGCAAAAAGCCCTCTTTATCTGCATCTAATATGGCTACAAGCGAAACCTCGGGAAGGTCTAAGCCTTCGCGCAGAAGGTTAATGCCCACAAGCACATCGAATTCGCCTGCGCGCAAGCCCCGAAGTATATCCATACGCTCCATAGTGTCGATATCGTAATGCATATAACGGCATTTTATGCCCGACAGCTCGAAAAATTCGGTTAAATCCTCTGCCATTTTTTTGGTTAGAGTTGTAACCAGAACACGCTCTTTCTTTGCGGCGCGTATGCGTATTTCACCTGCCAAATCGTCGATTTGGCCTTTGGTGGGGCGAACCTCTACCAGCGGGTCTAAAAGACCGGTGGGACGGATAATCTGCTCTACCAGTTGGGTGGAAAGGTTGCGCTCGTATTCCTTGGGGGTGGCGCTTACGTATATGGTCTGACCCCGTTTTTCGTTAAATTCATCGAAAACCAAGGGGCGGTTATCGTATGCCGAGGGCAGACGGAAGCCGTAATCGATAAGGTTGGTTTTTCTTGCCCTATCCCCTGCCGCCATACCCCGCACCTGCGGAAGCATAACGTGGCTTTCGTCCACGAACATAACGTAATCGGAGGGGAAATAATCAAGCAAGGTATAGGGGGCACTGCCCGGTTCTCTGCCCGAAAGCACGCGGGAATAGTTTTCTACCCCGTTGCAAAAGCCTATTTCGCGTATTTGCTCTACATCGAACATAGTACGCTCGCGGATGCGCTGGGCTTCGATAAATTTATTTTGGCTTTCGAAAAATTCTATTCTTTCGTCAAGCTCGGTTATAATCTCTTGCAACGCCTTTTCTCTTGTTTCGGCAGAGGTAACGTAGTGGGATGCGGGATAGATTGCCACGTGGGACATATCTGCCACAGCCTCGCCGGTAACAACGTTTATTTTGCAAATGCGTTCCACCTCGTCGCCGAAAAATTCTACCCTTACGGCATCGGTATCGGTATTGGATGGGAAAATATCCAAAACGTCGCCACGCACGCGGAAATAGTTACGCTGGAAGCCGATATCGCTTCTGCCGTACTGCAGGGCAACAAGGCGCTTTATAACGTCGTCCCGAGGGAAGATTGCACCGCGGCGGATGGATAAAACCTGCTCGGCATATTCCGAAGGGTCGCCCAAGGAATAAATACAGCTTACCGATGCAACGATTATAACGTCCCTGCGCTCGAACAATGCGCTGGTTGCGGAATGGCGAAGCTTATCGATTTCGTTATTAACGGCGGCGTCCTTTTCGATATAAACGTCCTTGCCGGGAACGTAAGCCTCGGGCTGGTAATAATCGTAATAGGAAACAAAGAATTCAACCGCGTTGTTGGGGAAGAACTCACGCATTTCGGAACAGGTTTGGGCGGCAAGGGTTTTGTTTGGCTCTAATATAATTGCAGGGCGGTTAAGACGGGCAATTACGTTAGCCATTGTAAAGGTTTTACCGCTGCCGGTAACGCCGATTAGGGTTTGGTCCCTATCGCCGTTTAATACGCCGTTTACAAGGGTTTCGATGGCTTGGGGCTGGTCGCCGGTGGGCTTAAAATCGGATGACAGCTGAAACTTATTCACGGTAAAACCTCCTTATAAAAAGTTAAAAACATTTAAGTAATATATTATACCACAATTTTCGCCGAATTAAAAGAGAAACGGCGGATTTTTTATAAAAAATTTCCGCCGCTGTATATGGGGTTTTGTTTTATACTATTAATGGGTTTTTTACTGCCGAGGCGATGCCGATGGCGGTTCTGCCAAAGCGTGCGCGTATGGAATCCACGGCGGATTCCAAGGAATAGTGTTTTTTGTAATTTAGCTCCCAATCGTCGGCAAAAAGCTGTTGTTGGAAGCTGTCTTCGGCAGGGGAAAGCTTTTCGGCGTGGACGGTTAGGGAATAGATTTCTTTATGCATATATTGATTTTCGGCTATAATATCTAAGGCTTTTTTTGAAATTTCGCTATATAAACAGGTAGCGTGATTTAGCGGGGCTTGGCGGTTGAAGCTTTGTTGGTTTGGGGTGCGGATTGTTACAGCGACGGTGTTACAGCATAAGCCGTGCTTGCGCAACCGCTCTGCCACCGACATAGAAAGATAGGTTACCGCAAAGGAAATATCCTGCGGGGTGGCAAGGTTTGCCCTAAAGGTCATACCGTTGCTTACCGATTTTGGGGTGGGCTCGTAGCCCATTGGTGTAACGGGGGCGTAATCCTGCCCTGCCGCAAAGTTTTGAAGCATAACCCCTGTTTTGCCAAGATATTCCTTTAGCGTCGTTGGGTTGGCGCAGGCAAGGTCACCTATGGTTTTTATGCCTATTCGGTTTAGGGTTCTTGCGCAGGAGGGGCCAACGAAAAGCAAATAATTTACGGGCAGATCCCATATTACCGATGCGAAGCTTTGGGGCGGGATTATGGTTGTGGCATCGGGCTTTTTTAGGTCGCTTCCTAATTTTGCAAAGACCTTGTTAAATGATACCCCCACCGAAACGGTTATGCCAAGCTCTTGCTTTATACGTCCGCGTATTGCATCGGCAATAGCCTTGCCACCGCCGAAAAGCTTTTTGCTGGCGGTTACGTCAAGCCAGCTTTCGTCTATACCAAAGGGCTCTACGAGGTCGGTATAATCGTAAAAAATGCGGTTCATTTTACGGGAAATTTCTTCGTATAAGCCGTAGGTTGGGCGCACAAGCAGTAAATTTGGGCACTTTTGCTTTGCCGACCACAATGTTTCGGCGGTTTTTACGCCGTATTTTTTGGCAAGAGCGTTGGTGGCAAGAACTATGCCGTGCCTATCCTCTGCACTGCCGCACACCGCCATGGGAACAAGGTTATATTCAGGGTGCAAGGCGGTTTCGCAGGTAGCAAAAAACGAGTTTGCATCGATATGCAAAATAGTTCGGTATTTTGTTGGGGCGGAACGGTTTGACGTTGATTTGAAGTTGGAATTTTTCATTATTTGCCCGCCGTGGTCGGGACCCATATACATACTTATCACCTCTTTTTGGGGTGATTACAGTATACCATTTGAACAAATGTTTGTCAAGAACAAATGTTCGCAAGACGCAGTTTTTAACGCTGTCTGTGGACAGCTACCCCTCATCCGTCTTGCTTTGCAAGCCACCTTCCCCCCAAGGGGAAGGCTTATATACGCAAAAACAAAAAGCAGGGTGTGTTCCCTGCTTTTTTGTTGTTATTCTGTACTTTTGTTGCCGTTGCCACGGTCGGGCAAAGCGGCGATAAGTATTCCACCGAAAAGTATGGTAATAAACGCAAAAACCATATACGTTGTATCGGTATAGCCTTTATCTACTGCGGCAAAGTAGAAGTATCCGGAAATAATAAATTTCACATAAAGAAGTAGCGCTGCGCCAACGCAAGACCATAATATTGGAGCAAAAAATTCTACTTCGTTATTAAGAATCGCAATAATACCGCCTATAATTATTGCAATTTCCATAATAATAAAGAGTATGCACAGACCTGCATTTACATCAAACATTTTTGAAAACATAGAACCTTTGGGAACGGATATGTTGCTTTTATTATCATCGTAATAATCGCTTTTCGGCTCGCTACTTTGGGAATTGTTGTTGGAATTACGGGGAATATGAGACTTTGGAGGAACCGTGTTGTAAATAGGTTCAATGGTTTCTTTTTGAGGTTTTCTTCTGGGCGGTTCATAAGTGTTGCCTTCGGTTAAAATTATCGCCCATTTTTTCGAAAAATCATTGTACTGTAGCTTTATTTTTTCATCAGTTTCGGGATTGATTAGCAATTCGTTAGTTTCCAAGCCTTCTACCAAAAGCATTACACGGCAATGCTTGGTT
The DNA here is from genome assembly GCA_017560285.1 of Clostridia bacterium. GTDB lineage: Bacteria > Bacillota > Clostridia > Oscillospirales > CAG-382 > Coliplasma. The sequence continues at coordinate 6,866 of JAFYOG010000048.1, read as the reverse complement.
ATATCGAACACAGGAGCATCGCCCATTTTTACGGTTTTATATAAAACACCGTTGCAGAATATTGATACTTCGGAATCTCTTGTTTCATCAGTGGGGTTAGGTGTAAATATAGTTAGTTTAGCCATAACATAGCCTTTCTTAAATAACAAGGCGGTGAAATTACACACCGCCTTTGCATTTTGGTTTATAATCTTGTAGCGATAGCCTGTAAGAATTCCAAAGTATTTACCTGAGTTTTGTTTTCCAAGGTGGAAATAAGGTAAAGGTCTTTTGTCATTGTGCCGGCTTCGATGGTATCGATAGTAGCCTTTTCTAATTTTTCGGCAAAGGAAACAAGCTCGGGAAGGTTATCCAATTCGCCGCGCTTCTTTAATGCGCCTGTCCATGCAAAAATGGTTGCAACAGAGTTGGTGCTGGTGGGCAGACCCTTTAAGTGGTTGTAATAGTGGCGCTGAACGGTGCCGTGGGCAGCCTCGTATTCGTAATATCCGTCGGGGGAAACGAGAACACTTGTCATCATTGCCAAAGAGCCGTAAGCGGTGGAAACCATATCGGACATAACGTCGCCGTCGTAGTTCTTGCACGCCCAGATAAAGCCGCCGTCGGAACGGATAACGCGGGCAACCGCATCGTCGATAAGGGTATAGAAATATTCTATGCCTGCTTCCTCGAAGCGGGATTTATACTCGGTTTCGTAAACTTCCGCAAAGATATCCTTAAAGTTGTGGTCGTACTTTTTGGAAATGGTATCCTTAGAGGAGAACCAAAGGTCCATTTTGCTGTCCAAAGCAAAGTTAAAACAGCTTCTTGCAAAGCTCTTTATGCTTTTGTCGATGTTATGTACACCCTGAATAATGCCGTCGGTTTTGAAATCGTGAATAAGTGCGCGGGTTTCGGTACCGTCGGGGTTGGTAACAACAAGCTCTGCCTTAGAACCGCCCTGAACCTTAAGCTCGGTAGCCTTGTAAATATCGCCGTATGCGTGGCGGGCGATGGTTATGGGCTTGTTCCAGTTGCGAACGTAAGGGGGAATGCCCTTTACGATAATGGGGGTGCGGAAAACGGTGCCGTCGAGGATAGCGCGGATAGTGCCGTTGGGAGATTTCCACATTTCTTTAAGGTTATATTCGGTCATACGTGCCGCGTTGGGGGTGATGGTAGCACACTTAACTGCAACGCCGTATTTTTTGGTAGCGTTTGCCGCATCAACGGTGATTTGGTCGTTGGTTTCGTTACGGCACTCAAGACCAAGGTCATAATATTCGGTCTTTAGGTCTACGTAAGGAAGAATAAGTATATCCTTTATCTGTTTCCAGATAATTCGGGTCATTTCGTCCCCGTCCATCTCTACGAGGGGGGTTGTCATTGCTATTTTAGACATATTTATTCTCCTTTTGTATATTCAAGCAAGCCGCCGGCGAGGATTATATCGATATCTCTGCCGGAAAGGGAGGAAACAAGTTTTATTTCCTTGCCGTTGGCTTTTAAAACAATATCCTTGCCTTCTTTTATGCAGGAACGGATATCGGAAAGAACCAAATTGTCGCCAAGGGAGATAGCATCGTAATCTTCTGCGTTGGCAAAGGTAAGAGGTAAAATACCTGCGTTAACAAGGTTTGCGGCGTGTATTCTTGCAAAGCTCTTTGCGATAACCGCCTTTACGCCCAAATAGAGGGGTACAAGTGCGGCGTGCTCGCGGGAGGAGCCCTGACCGTAGTTTTCGCCGCCGATAATTATACCGCCGTTCTTTTCTTTTGCACGTGCGGGGAATGCTTCGTCGCATACCTCGAAGCAGAAGTTGGAAAGGTAAGGAATATTGGAACGGTAGGGCAAAATCTTTGCGCCTGCGGGCATAATATGGTCGGTGGTGATGTTATCGCCAACCTTTAGGATACATTCGCAATCGATATTATCGAGCAAAGGTCTGCTTTCGGGGAAGGGCTTGATGTTGGGGCCGCGCTTAACCTCTACGCTTGCCGCATCTTCAACAGAGGCGGGCTTGATGATCATATTATCGTTAATATTAAAGCGGATAGGCATTTCGAACTTGGGCATTTCGCCAAGAGTTCTGGGGTCGGTAAGTACACCTGTTAATGCAGAAACAGCCGCGGTTTCGGGGCTTACCAAATATACGTCTGCATCCTTGGTGCCGCTTCTGCCAAGGAAGTTACGGTTGAAGGTACGCAAGGAAACACCTGCAGATTGGGGAGATTGACCCATACCTATGCAGGGACCGCAGGCAGATTCCAAAATTCTTGCGCCTGCATCGATCATCCAGCTTAATGCACCGCATTCTGCAAGCATATTGTAAACCTGCTTAGAGCCGGGTGCGATAGACAAGGAAACGTTATCGTTTACGGTTTTGCCCTTTAGAATGTGGGCAACCTTCATAAGATCTACGAAAGAAGAGTTGGTGCAGGAGCCGATACAAACCTGATCTACGGTGATTGCGCCGATTTCCGCGATAGATTTAACGTTATCGGGGCTGTGGGGGCAAGCCGCCGCAGGAACGAGGGTGGAAAGGTCGATATCGATAACCAAATCGTATACCGCGTCTTCGTCTGCCTTTAGCTCTACGTAGCAATCTTCCCTGCCCTGCGCCTTTAGGAACTGATACGTGTTTTCGTCAGAGGGGAACACAGAGGTGGATGCGCCTAATTCTGCACCCATATTGGTGATAGTACCGCGTTCGGGAACGGTAAGGGTTTTTACGCCCTCTCCGCCGTATTCGATAATTCTGCCAACGCCGCCCTTTACGCTTAAACGGCGAAGAACCTCTAAAATTACGTCCTTTGCGGAAACCCAATCGTTAAGCTTACCCGTTAGGTTAACACGAACCATTTCGGGCATGGTTATATGGTATGCGCCGCCGCCCATTGCTACTGCAACGTCAAGACCGCCTGCGCCGAAAGCAAGCATACCCAAGCCGCCGCCCGTGGGGGTGTGACTATCGGAACCGATAAGGGTTTTGCCGGGGGCGCCGAAGCGCTCTAAATGAACCTGATGGCAAATGCCGTTACCGGGGCGGGAGAACTGAAGCCCGTATTTTTTAGCACAGGTGCGGATATACAAATGGTCGTCGGCGTTCATAAAGCCGTTTTGAAGGGTATTGTGGTCGATATAGGCAACCGAAAGTTCGGTCTTTACTCGGGGGATGCCCATAGCCTCGAACTCTAAATACGCCATAGTACCGGTTGCATCCTGAGTTAAGGTTTGGTCGATACGCAAGCCGATGGGGGTGCCTTTTATCATTTCACCCTCTACAAGGTGAGCTTTTATTATTTTTTGTGCGATTGTTAAGCCGGACATATTACATTTCCTTTCTGTCTTCTAATTCTACGTAAGGGATACTGCCGTGGAAAGGTCTGTATGCGGGGCGCATTATGCGGCGACCCGTGATAAGCTCTTCTATTCTGTGTGCGCACCAGCCGGAAAGACGGGCGATGGCAAACAAAGGAGTATAAAGCTCGGTGGGGATATCCAACATTCTGTATATAAGACCCGAATAAAGATCCACGTTTGCACAGATTGCGTTGCCCTCTTGCATTTTGCTTTGCAAAAGCTCGGGTGCAAGACGCTCTACCGCGTTAAGCAAATTGAAATCGTCACGCATACCGAAGGTATCGCAATGTTCCTCTGCCGCCTTGCGAAGGATTGTTGCACGGGGGTCGCTTAACGTATATACTGCGTGGCCTACGCCGTAAATCTTGCCGCTTCCGTCCCCTGCTTCTTTTTTAAGCATCTTTTGTAAATATGCCTTAACCTCTTCGTCATCGCGGCTATCACGTACGTTTGCCTTGATATCGTCGAGCATTTTAACAACCTTAATGTTTGCACCGCCGTGCAACGGGCCCTTTAATGCGCCGATGCCTGCCGCAAGAGCAGAGAAGGTATCGGTGCCGGAAGAAGTAAGGGCGCGAACCGCAAAGGTAGAGTTGTTACCGCCGCCGTGTTCTGCGTGAAGAATAAGACATTTATCTAAAAGTCTTGCCTCGGCGTGGGTGAACTTGCGGTCGTTACGAAGCATAGACAAGATGTTTTCTGCCATACCCTGACCGGGGATAGGAGAATGCAGGAAGAAGCTTTCGTTATCGTAATAACGCTTTTTTACCTGATATGCCGCTGTCATTATCATAGGCATACGGGCAATTACGCTTAAGGATTGACGAAGAACGTTTTCGATAGAGGTATCGTCGGGGTTTTCGTCATAGCTGTATTGCGCCAGCACGCAACGTGCCAATTTGTTCATAATATCGGGGCTGGGTGCGCGCATTATCATATCTTCGATAAAGCCTATGGGAGGGTCGCTGAATTCGTCCATAACGGTTTGATAAAAATCAAGCTCGTTTTTGGTGGGAAGCGAGCCGAAAAGCAAAAGCCAAGATGCCTCGGCATAGCCGCAACGGTCGTTACGGTCGGTGGCGTTTATAATTTCGTTTACGTTAATGCCGCGGTACTGAAGCTCGCCCTCGCAGGGGACCTTTTCGTATTCGTTAATAACGTAGCCGTGAACGTTACTTACACGGGTGATACCCGCCAAAACGCCGGTGCCGTCCTGATTACGAAGACCGCGCTTTACATCGTATTTGGAATATAATCTTTCTTCAAGGGCAGATTTTTCACGCAATAAACCGCCCAAATATTCGATATTTAGTTTGTTAGACATAGTAATACATCCTTTCTTTGCAGGATATTATATCAATAGAAAAAGTGCTTGTCAACGAAAAATGCAACAAAAATTGCGTTTTGTTGCATTTTTTGTGTTGTATATTGTTACAAGTCTGCCGAATTTTGCAACAGGCAGATGCCGAAGTTGCAATTTTATTTTGCGGCGGATTCTAAAAGAAGCTGCTTCATAGAATAGAAGCCTGCGGTTTTAGCCGAGATATATTCTGCGGCTTTAATAGCGCCGTCGGCAAACAACGCGCGGCTTTCGGCGGTGTGCTTTAGGCTGATAGTTTCGCCGTTACGGCTCATTAACACCTCGTGTTCGCCAAAGATGCCGCCGCAACGAACGGCAGAGATGCCGATTTCGTTCTGAGGACGAACCATATGGCGGGATGCGCGTTCGGTAACGAACTCTGTTCCATCGGGCATAAGCTCGGCTATGCCTTCGGCTATCATAAGTGCGGTGCCGCTGGGAGCATCCAATTTATTTCTGTGGTGTTTTTCGATAATTTCGATATCGCAATCGCCGCCCAATGCGGTATAGGCACTGCGGCAAAGGTCGATAAGAAGGTTTACGCCCAAGGACATATTGCGAGAAAAGAATACGGGGTATTCCTTAGCCAAATCCTTAAGCATTGCCATTTCGCTTTCGGTATGACCGGTGGAAGCAACAACGCAGGGGATGCCGCTTTTGCGAACGAAATTGCAAATTTCGGGAACTGCGGTGTGATGGGTAAAATCGATTACTGCATCGGCAGGTTCCTTAACCTCTTCTACCGAGCGGTAAAAGGGGATGTTTTCCATGCCGAATTCGCCGAATTTATCTACGGCGGCGGCAATGGTTATTCCTTTTGCAGTTGCGGCGGCGATAACTTCCTTACCCATTCTGCCGCAAGCGCCGTTAACTATAATCTTCATTTTTTAATCCTTAATTTTATTATTTAATCAAGCCCTGTTCGCGCATAAGGTTAAAGAGCTTTTCGTCGTCGGCAGCATCCATGGGGCAAAGAGGCATACGGAATTCGTTATTGCACAAGCCCATTTTTGCAACGGCGGTTTTTACGGGGATGGGGTTAACCTGCATAAACAAGCCGTTCATAAGACGCAAATACTTTAACTGCATTTGAGCAGCTGTTTTGAAATCGCCATCCAAGCAAGCCTTTGCCATCTTGTGTGCTTCGCCGGGCATAATGTTAGAGAACACGGAAATTACGCCGATAGCGCCCATAGACATAAGGGGAACTACCTGTTGGTCGTCGCCGCTGTACATATCGATATCGCCTGCGCAAGCTTCCAAAACTTCCATCATAAGCAACAAATTGCCGCTGGCTTCTTTGGTTGCAACGATGTTTTCGTGCTTGGCGATCTGCTTGTAGGAATCTACGGAAATGCAGAAGCCGGTTCTGCCGGGAACGTTATATACGATACAGGGGATGTTTACTGCATCTGCAACGGTGTTGAAGTGAGAAACGATACCCTTTTGAGAGCATTTGTTATAATAGGGGGTAACGAGCAAAAGACCGTCTGCGCCGGCTTTTTCGGCAAACTTGGAAAGCTCTACCGCATACTGGGTATTGTTAGAGCCGGTACCTGCGATAACGGGTACGCGCTTATTTACCTTTTCTACAGCAAATTCTACAACACGCTTGTGTTCGTCGTCATCTAAGGTTGCAGGTTCACCGGTGGTGCCGCAGATGATAAGTGCATCTATACCGCCGTTGATCTGAAATTCAAGCATATTTTCCAAAGCCGCGTAATCTACCGCGCCATCCTTAAAGGGGGTGATAAGTGCAGTACCTGCGCCCTTGAAAATAGGTTTATTAATAGACATAGTTAATTTCCTCCGCGGATAACTTTATTATAAATATATTCAGTTTATTTTATCACCGATAACGTAAATTGTCAATAATATTTTTAAGGTTGTGCGGCGGCTTTTTTAACATAAAAACGGATGCCGTTAGCATTGTGTCCGTTGGGGCACAATGCAGCGATATAAATCCCTGGCGGGATTTACGATATACGTTAAAACGTTCGATATGTGCTTTGCACGCGATATGCCCTGCGGGGCGTTAAGGGATTTATATCATATCGAATGTAAATATATCGCTTTTTCCGTTAGGAAAAAATATCGCATTGCGAAGCGATATATCGCAAAAAGCAAAAAACAAAAGGACAGCAAGCGCTGTCCTTTTTCGGCA
>JAFYOG010000047.1 GCA_017560285.1 Clostridia bacterium | reverse complement strand
TTTTGCCGTAAAAACAATGCGTATATTCCTGTTCACCATAATGCTTAACGGCGTACAAATGACAATAGCCAACTATTTTTCGGCTATCGGCAAGCCTGTAAAGGGCATTATCCTTTCGCTATCCCGCCAAATTTTGCTGTTCGTGCCGTTGTTGTTAATTTTGCCCTTGTTTATGGGCTTAGAGGGCGTTCTTTATGCTGCCCCCATAACCGATGCAACGGTGTTCCTCTTGGCACTTATTCTTATAATTTTCGAGTTCAGACACAAAGGCTATAAAGAAGAAAAATAAATCAAAAATAAAAATCCGCTTCAACGAAGCGGATATTTTATGTTATTTATTATTTAATTGTATAAGTTCCAAAACGCTTACGCGTTCCATTAAAACGGCAAGCGTTTTAATGGGATGGAGTGCCGTACGCTCGCGCCTCGCTCCACCGCTCGCGGCACTCTAAGGAATAAAAACCGAGGCACTTGTCCTCGGTTTTTATGTTATTTATTATTTAATTGTATAAGTTCCGAAATAAGCTCTCTTTAACAACAAATAATCTCTTGCATCGAGCTTGCCGTTACCGTTTACGTCCGAAATTTCGCTGTCGCAGGTAAGGGTATAAGTTCCGAAATAAGCACGCTTAAGAAGCAAATAATCTCTTGCATCAAGCTTGCCGTTGCCGTTTACGTCGCCTGTAACTGCGTCGGGGTCGGGGTCAGGATCAGGATCGGGATCGGGATCAGGATCAGGATCGGGATCGGGAACGGTGGGAACGTAAGGATCGTCGGTTTCTATACCGCGTATTTCAATTTCGTTCAAGGGTGCATAACCGCCGTCAAGTGTAATTTCAAATCTTACAGAGCCTGCCAAAACGTTATCAACCTTTAGCTCGGACCAATAACCTACAGAAGCGGTTTGGTCAACGGGCATTTCGCCAATAAGCTCGTAATCAATACCGTTAACAGAACCGTAAGCCTTAATGCTCTTGGGAGGCTTTACGTTAGAACCGATATTGTTAATAAGGTGCATTTTAAGCTTGGTAATATTAACGATGTTATCAAAATCAATGGTAACGGTGCCCTTGCCGCCTATTACGTTTTTAGCAGAGCTGAACATAAACCAGTTACCGCCGTTAAAGGTATAGCTGCTGTGAGCCTTACCGTCGGTAAGCTTAGCGGAATAGTCAACGTTCCATTGGGGGTCTACAACGGGGTCGTTGGTTACAGAAATGGTATAATCACGGTTTAATGCAAGGTTGGGGTCTTCGGGGTCAACGGGAATATCGCCATAAACCTCGATCTCGTTAACCAACGCCAAACCGGTGGGGATGTTAAATTCAAATTTAACGTATCTTGCAATAGTTCTTTGGGTAATTTCGGCAGAGGTCCAATAAATGGCATCCTTATCCGATTTTGTAGCAACGGTTGTAATTTCATTAAAGCTTGCGTTGTCGGTAGAACCGTAAACCTTTATGGAAGCAGGTGCTACAACGCTCATGCCGTCAACGTTTGCAAGATGCAATCTAACTTTAGAAATATCGTATTCCGTACCCAAATCTATTACGGTAGAGCCAATGCCGTTAACAACGTTGGTGCTGTACATGCTGAACAAATACCAGCTGTCGTCGATCATACTGCCGTAATCGTTGGCGCCGTCGCCAAGATAGAACACGTCGGAAGCCAAACCGTCGGTAAGCTTTGCACCGTAAGAGGTGTTGTATTCCAAAGAACCGGTGTTAATATCATTGGTGTAGGTCTTACCTCTGGAAACGGGAATTGTCCCTTCAGAGGGTTCTCTGCCTGTGGTTACGTAGTTGAACAACCAAATACATTCGGTGTGGTATTCGGTACCTGCGGTCTGTGTAACCTCCATAGAACCGCCGTCGCCGTACTTTGTAAAGTAAAGCTTGTTGTGGGAAGAGTTCATATCCCAATAGGATGTCTTATAGGTAGCGTTCTTATGCTCGTTTAACGAATCCTTATAGGTGTTAACTCTAATATCAAATTGGTAGTTGGGGTAATCCTTACTGTAAATTACAGCACGTGTAGCGTCGTTACCCTCGTTATGGGGGCCTGCATAGTTCGCAATAGTGGTATCACCATAGGGACGGCTGGTAATTGTCTTAATAATCGCGCCGTTCTTATCGATCATATCGCAATATATACTGTATTTCTTATCAATGGGGAACATACAGTTATAAGAACGCCATTGACGTGTATCGCGAACGAACTTATAGTCTACGTTAAGCTTAATCTGGGGGCCCGCAAAGGTGTACTTACGGGTGATTTCGGCGTTAACGTCATCGTCAGTATATTGACCTACGGGGATGCGAACACCGTCATAGTCGCCTATGCTGTCGCTGTTACCGTCGTTAAAGCGCAAAAGCTTTGTCTTTTCGATAACGTGAACCCCGTTGGTGGTATAGCTTGTCTGGGAAGAGAAATCAAGCTTTGCGCCGGTTTCCGCATTGTAAAAATCAATAGAAACAAACGCTTCGTTGCCGTGGTTACCGCCGGTATAGGAAATATTGCCGTTATGCGTTTGGGAAAGATGTACGTATTCCATATCGGTAGAAGAGCCTGTAAAGTTGTGGCTTCTGCCGCCGTCGGTCAAAATCCAATCGCCGAGGTTATAAGTACCCCAAGCTTCTTTAATAAGCGAAATAGAAATGGTTCTTCCGTCGCCAATACTGCTTGACATAGTGTACTTATTAGCGTTTACCTTGGTAATGGTGGTGGAATAGCTTGTAATTTCGGCAGGTGCTCCGGGCTGTTCGATGGTATCATATTCATCAAAGCCCCAATAGCTGTTAACTGCGCCTACTGCAAAGGGTATTGCAGTAGCAAGCAAAGCAACAAGCAAAACCGCCGCAAGAGATTTTTTTAGTGTTTTCATAAAATATAATCACTCCTTCCCTTAAAGTATACAATATATATAAATGGCTGTCAATTATCTATTGCTTTAACTTTTTAATGTGTTTTTTGGGCAAAATAAACAAAAGCTAATAAAACCTTAACAATTCCTTGCCAAACATTTCCAAACCTTTTATTGCAATTACAACTAATTTGAAGTATAATAATAAAAAAACAAAAGGAGCAAACATATATGTTCGATAAAACAGAAAACGTTGTAATTTCCGTTCAGGGAATGCATTGCAATCATTGCAAAGCAAAGGTAGAAAATGCCCTAAAAGCCCTAAAAGGGGTTAAAAAATTCGCCGTTTCTTTGGAAGAAGCCAACGCAAGCGTAGATTACGTTGCAAAGAAAACCACCCCCCAAGAAATCGCCGCCGCCATAACCGCCGCAGGCTTTAACGCAACCTTATAATGCGTAAGGATATAATAATTAAGGTTGGCGGAATGTCCTGCGTAAGGTGTTCCGCCGCCGTAGAAAACGCCCTTAACGCCCAAAAAGGCGTTTTGGAATGCAACGTTTCCTACGTAAACGGCAGGGCAGAGGTGTCCTTCGAAGATAGCCTTACCAACCAAAAAAGCCTTGAAAAAGCAATAAAAAACGCGGGTTATACCGTTATACAAAACCCAAAGGAAGCCGCAAAAAAAGAATTCAGAAATAACCTTGCCGCCTTTGTTTTTTCGCTAACGCTGTCCTTGCCATTCTTTCTTATGCTTGTATTTAATTTTACGGGCACCCATTGCCGTTTTTTGCACAACGGCATTTTTCAGCTTGTGTTGGCAACCCCTATACAGCTTTTGGCAGGGTTCAGGTTCTATAAGGGCGCCTTATATTCTCTAAAAAACAAAAGCCCAAGTATGGACCTTTTGGTAGCCTTGGGCACCACCGCATCCTACGTATACAGCATTTACAGCCTTATAGCCAACGGTATTTACGGCAAATTTTATTTCGAAAGCTCTGCAATGATAATTACCTTGGTTCTGCTTGGCAAAATGCTTCAATCCCGCGCCCGCGCAAAAACCGGCGCGGCAATAGAAAAGCTTATAAATCTTACCCCTAAAACCGCCTGCGTTCTGCGGGACGGCAAAGAGCAAATTATTCCCGCGGCAAAAATCCAAAAGGGCGATACCCTAATTATCCGCCCCGGCGAATCTGTTCCCGCCGATGGCTTCGTAACAAAGGGCGAAAGCTATCTGGACGAATCTATGCTCACCGGCGAAAGTATGCCCGTGGCAAAAAGAGCAGGGGATAAGGTCTTTGGCGGCACCCTAAACGGCAACGGCGCTTTATATATCTGTGCCGAAGGCATTGGGGAAGAAACCTTGCTGTCAAGCATAATCCGCCTGGTGGAAAACGCACAAGGCTCTAAAGCCCACGTTCAAACCGTTGCCGATAAAGCTTCGGCAATATTCGTTCCCGCAGTAACCATAATATCGGCAATAACCTTTGCCGCCACCTATTTTATAACAAAAAGCATTACCAACGCCCTCGACAGCGCCGTAGCAGTGCTTGTTATCGCCTGCCCCTGCTCGCTGGGGTTGGCAACCCCTACTGCGCTAATGGTAGGTATGGGCAGGGGAGCCGAGATGGGCATTTTAATAAAAAATGCCGATGCCTTAGAGCAAGCCTGCAAAATAAAAGCCTTGGTCCTTGATAAAACCGGAACAATCACCGAGGGCAGACCTCGGGTGGTTAATATTACCCCTTTAAACAATACCGAAAACGCACTTTTATACACCGCAACGGCAGAGCAATTTTCCCAACATCCCCTTGCCGCGGTTATCGCCGCAGCGCATAAGGGCGATATCTTACCCTGCACAGATTTCCTTGCCCATTCGGGCAACGGTATTTCTGCAACGGTAAACGGCAAAAGTGTGCTTGTGGGTAATCCCCAATGGATATCCGCCCAATGCAACACAACGCTTCCTAAGGTGGTAGAAGAGCTTTCGGGCAAGGGCAATACGGTGGTGGTTTCCGCCATCGATAATATACCCGCCCTGGCAATTTCGGTTTCCGACCCAATCCGCAACGACAGCAAGCCCGCCGTAAGAAAATTAAACAGTCTTGGTATTCATACCGTCCTTGTAACGGGGGATAATTCCTCTGCCGCAAACGCAGTTGCACAGCAGGCAGGCATAGATACCGTCTATGCCAACGCATTGCCAACCCGCAAGGTAGAGATTTTAAACAGCCTAAAGGAACAATACGGCGTTACCGCAATGGTAGGTGACGGCATAAACGATGCACCCGCCCTTGCCTGCGCCAACGTGGGCTTTGCCATAGGCAACGGCACCGATATAGCTATGGAAACGGGCGATATTATCCTTACAGGGGGCGGAATTTCAAGCCTTACCAACGCAATATTGCTTTCCCGCGCAACGGTAAGAAAAATAAAGCAAAACCTGTTTTGGGCATTTTTCTATAACACAGTGGGCATCCCCCTTGCCGCGTTCGGTATGCTTAACCCCGTTATCGCAGGTGCGGCAATGGCATTTTCCTCGGTATCGGTTGTAACCAATTCGTTATTGCTAAAACGCAAAAAACTTTAAGGAAAGGCACCGGCCTTTCCTTTTCTTTATTGACTATTTATTTCTAATCTGTTATTATGTATGTAATAATAAAAGCGAGGTACTAAAATGAACACAAAAGCAGGCTTCGATTATTTAACAGGCAAACTAAAATACGATATCGAAAAGGGCAAAGCTCTTTCTTTGCAAATGGCAGAAGAAGGTATTGTTCTTTTAGAGAATAAAAATAACGCACTCCCCCTTAAAAAGGGCGAAGGCTACGCCTTCTTCGGCAGAATGCAAAAGCATTACCTCCCCTTGGGCACGGGCTCGGGCGGCAGGGTAGTGGCTATCGAAAACACCAACGTGTTCGATTCTTTATCTGCCCTTGGCGGCACCCCCGATAAAGAGGTAGAAGCGTTCTACGATAATTTCGTAGACCAAAACCCCTACGACGTTGGGGACGATTGGATACATCCCGCATCCCAAACCGAACCGGAGCTAACAGATGCATTCGTTGCCTCTGCCGCTGCACGTAACGACGTTGCCTTGGTTATCTTCGCCCGCACCGCAGGCGAGGATATGGATTTAAAGCCCGTAAAGGGCGGCTTTATGCTTACCGATACCGAGGTTGCCAACCTAAAGCTTATAAGAAAGCACTTTAAAAAGCTTGTTGTGCTTGTAAACGCCTGCGGCATTATAGATTTTTCCGAAATCGTTTCCGCATCACCCGATGCATTGCTTATGCTTTGGACAGGCGGTATGATGGGTGGCTTGGCGGCGGCAAGAATATTACTTGGCGAAGCTAACCCCAGCGGTAAATTGCCCGATACCATTGCCCAAAAGCGCGAGGATTACCCCGCCTACGAAAACTTCAACGCCCCTGCACAGCTTTTGTATAAAGAGGATATTTACGTAGGCTACCGTTATTTCCAAACCTTTGCCCCCAACAAGGTGCTTTATCCCTTCGGCTACGGCTTATCTTATACCGAATTCGGCATTTTCTTTATAGATATCCACCGCAAGGATAACCAAACCCTTATCCGTGCCGTTGTTTCCAACCTTGGCACCGTTGCAGGCAGCGAGGTTGTTCAGTGCTACGTAACCCAGCCCTGCGGCAAGCTTGGCAAGGCAAGAAAGGTTCTTGCCGATTTTGTAAAGACCCCCGTTATCGCCCCCGGCGAAAGCTGTACCGTTTCCTTAAGCTTTTCCGATTATTCTATTTCCTCTTACGACGATAGCGGCATAAGCGGAAATAAATACGCTTGGGTGTTAGAAGCAGGTGAATACGTGGTAACCGTTGGCAGCAGCTCTGCCGATAATACCGAATCCTGCTCCTTCACAGTTAACCAAGATACGGTTACAAAACAGCTCCGCTCTGCACTTGCACCCGTTACCCCCTTCGAAAGAATGGTTAACAAAAACGGCGTTGCAGTATACGAGCCTGCACCTTTGCGCATTAATTCCCCCGAAAATATACCCGCAGAAATACCCCAAAAGGCAAAAGACGGCGTAACCTTTGCCGACGTTGCCGACGGTAAAATAACTATGCAGGATTTCGTTGCCCGTCTTAGCGACGAAGACCTTATCTGTATGGTTCGCGCCGAGGGTATGTCAAGCCCCAAGGTTACCCCCGGTACCGCCGCCGCCTTCGTAGGCGTAACGCCTTCCTTGCAGGCAATGGGCTTGCCCGCTCTTTGCTGTACCGACGGCCCCTCGGGCATCCGTATGGAAACCGATATCAAGTGCGTTTCCTATCCCGCCGCAACCTGCCAGGCGGCAAGCTGGAACACCGCCCTTACCGAGGAAATTTATAACTGCTGCGGCAGCGAGCTTGCATCCTACCACGTAGATATTCTCCTTGGCCCCGGCACCAACATCCACCGCGACCCGCTTTGCGGCAGAAACTTCGAATATTTCTCCGAAGACCCTTACCTTTCCGGCAAAATGGCGGCGGCTATCTGCCGCGGCTTAGATTCCGCAGGTGTAAGCGGCGCCGTAAAGCATTTTCTGTGCAACAACCAAGAGCTTGACCGCCACGGCGTAAACGCTGTTGTAAGCGAACGCGCCATCCGCGAAATATATGCAAAGCCCTTCGAGATATGTATTGCCGAAAGCCCCATCCGTTCTGTAATGACGTCCTATAACCCCGTAAACGGCCGTTGGGCGGCATCCAATTACGACCTAACCGTTCGTCTGTTAAGAGAAGATTTTGGCTTTACAGGCTTTGTTATGACCGACTGGTGGGCACGTGTAAGCGGCGAAAACGGCGAAGCATCCACCACCAACCTAAAGGGAATGGTTCACGCACAGAATGACGTTTATATGGTATCCCCCGATGCTTCCACCCGCGAGGACAACCTGCCCCAATCTCTTGCCGACGGCAGCTTAACCCGCGGCGAATTACAGCAGTGCGCTATCAATTTGCTTAACTTCACCTTAGATTCTCTTTCCTATATGGCGTTGCGCCAAGGCTACGGCAAAAAGGACCTTAAGGCAGAATGCGAAGGCAAGGCGCCCGTTGCAACGGTTCAGGTTACCGACGGTAAATGCATTTACAACAGCCCCGAAGCACGCAAAGCAATTATCCGCGTGGGCTTCGTTTCCAACACCAACGTGCTAACCCAAACAAGCATTTCGCTTATCGTCAGCACAAAGAACGCCGCAGGCTTTATCGTCGGCGGTACCGATGGTAAGGTGTTTACCGATTACCGCGAAATCGCATTGCGCGCAGGCGAAAACGAATTTATCTTTAATTCAGGCTCGCCCCTTGCCAATGCAGTAACCATCGAAATATTCTAAAGATAAAATAAAAAATCCGCTTTGAAAAAAGCGGATTTTTTATTATTCTGTAATCGATTCGATATACTTTTCCAAGGTCAAGCCGGAATCATGCACTTCCTTAGCAAGCTCCTTGCCAAGATATCTGTAATGCCAAGGCTCGTAGTTAATGCCTGTTTCGGTTTTCGTACCCTTGGGGTATCGCAAAATAAAGCCGTATTTCCAACAGTTTTCCATTAACCATTGCTGGCCCTCAAGGGTATCCTGCTCCTCTACAAGGTTCCAAATCTGGGTATCGATAATATCCACCGCCAACCCCAAATGGTGCTCGCTGGTGCCGGGAACGGCAACCCATTCTGCCGCCAAAATCTCGGCATCTCTTTGCGGGTGCCCCTCG
>JAFYOG010000046.1 GCA_017560285.1 Clostridia bacterium | reverse complement strand
CATACGATGCAGTTAACAAAGAGCGCAAATCCAGCCTTGCCCTGCTTGGCAGCTGCCAAAGCATTTATTGCTCTAAGGAAAATATTTATATTGCATCCGATAACTATTTAGACGATGAAGACGTAGTTGCAGGCGAATGGGCATCTTACAATAATACAAAAATTTTAAGAATTGCACTTAACAACGGTAACCTTTCGGCAAACGGTGCAACAACGGTATTAGGTCAAATTAATAACCAATTTTCTATGGACGAAAAAGACGGCATTTTTAGAATTGCCACAACCATAACCCCCGGAACCTTTGTTGAACGCGGCGAATATATGAAATATTTATTCAGCGATACCTACAATAAGGTTTATTGCTTGGATGCCGAAATGAAGGTTATAGGCGAAAGCGAAAAGCTGGGCGTTACAGAAAGAATAAAGTCGGTTAGATATTTAGGCGATATTGCATACGTTGTAACCTTTAGACAAACCGACCCTTTGTATGCCATAGATTTAACCGACCCTACAAACCTCAAAACCCTTTCTGCGCTTAAGATTGACGGATTTTCTACCTATATGCAGCCATACGGCACAGATTATATGTTAGGAATAGGATACGCGGCTGATTCAGATGGCAGAACAAACGGTATTAAGCTTACAATGTTTGATATTACCAACCCTGCCGACGTATTTGATATTTCTACAACCAGTTTTCTGTGGGGCAACACAGACGGTATGTACGTTACGTCGGATGCATTAAGCAACCATAAGGCTATTCTTATCGATTATAAGAAAGGAATTATCGGCTTACCTTTTATTATCGAAGGATACGCAGAAAACAAAAACTGGGAATACGAATATAAGCTCAGCTTGGAATATAAGCTGTTTAGCTTTGACAGCAAAGAGCTTGCCGTTGACCAAAGCATTTCTATTCCCTTGGACGAAAAAGCCAACTATTGGTCCGGAATGCGCGGGCTTTATATAGGCGATTATTTGTATATTGCCTTTGAAAGCGGCTTGGTTTCGGTTAGCCTTAACGATTACAGCGTTGTTGACACAATAAAATACTAAACGATAAAAACAGACAGTGTCTGCCTTTAGCGGCACTGTCTGTTTTGTTTTTGTAGAAATTTCACTGAATTTTGGGGCAAAAAAGCTTGTATTTGTAAGATTTTTTGATTAAAACCTATTGATTTTTCGGAATAATTATGATAAAATACATAGGATTTTGCGAAAGGCAAAAATACACACACCGTATATGCTACCGCCCGGGTGCGATTTTGCGTCGCTTGGCGGAGTAAATTCAAAATGCGGTGGCGGGTTAGAACCCGAAGGAGAAAAACATGGCAGTAGTATCCATGAAACAGCTTCTTGAAGCAGGTGTACACTTTGGTCACCAGACAAGAAGATGGAACCCGAAGATGGCTGAATACATCTTCACCGAAAGAAACGGCATTTACATTATCGACCTTCAGAAGACCGTTAAGAAGGTTGAAGAAGCCTATCTTTTCATCCGCGACATCGCTGCTGAAGGCGGCAACATCCTTTTTGTCGGCACCAAAAAGCAGGCTCAGGATGCAATTAAGGAAGAAGCACTCCGTTGCGAAATGTACTACGTAAACGTACGTTGGTTGGGCGGTATGCTTACTAACTTCAAGACCATTAAGAAGTCTATCCAGAAGCTTCACAACCTTAACAAGATGGCAGAAGACGGCACTTTCGATCTTCTTCCCAAGAAGGAAGTAGCTTCCCTTCAGAAGGAAATGGCAGACCTCGAAAAGAACCTCGGCGGTATCAAAGATATGAAGGGTATCCCCTCTGCTATCTTTATTGTTGACCCCAAGAAGGAAAAGAACGCTGTTGACGAAGCAAGAAAATTGGGTATTCCGATAGTTGCTATCGTTGACACCAACTGCGATCCTGATGAAGTTGATTACGTTATCCCCGGCAACGATGACGCTATCCGCGCTATCAAGCTTATTGCCGCTACTCTTGCAGATGCAGTTATCGAAGGTAAGCAGGGCGAACAGTTGACTGACTCCTCTGAAACCGCAGAAGCAGCTGCTGAATAATTAATCTATAAGATTAGGAGAACTAAAAATGGCTAATATTTCCGCAAAAGACGTAATGGAGCTCCGTAAGAAGACCGGTTGCGGTATGATGGAGTGCAAAAAGGCACTTGTTGAAACCGACGGCAACTTTGACGAAGCAATTAAGTATCTTCGCGAAAAGGGTCTTTCTGTAGCTGCTAAGAAGGCAGACAGAATTGCTGCTGAAGGCGTTGTTGACGTTCTTTCCGAAAACGGCATTACCGCTATTATCGAAGTTAACGCAGAAACCGACTTCGTTGCTAAGAACGCTTCCTTCCAGGAATTTGTAAAGGGTATTCTTAAGACCATCGTTGCTAACAAGCCCGCTGATCTTGCTGCTCTTAACGCTCTTAACTACAACGGCACCGACGTTACCGTTGAAGCTGAACTTAAGAACATGATCTTCACCATCGGCGAAAACATGAGCATTCGTCGCTTTGATATTATCGAAGGTTCTACCGGCTGCTACATCCACGGCGGCGGTAGCGCAGGCGTTGTTACCAAGTTCGACACCGATTGCGACGTAAACGGCGAAGCATTCGTTGCTTACGCAAAGAACGTATGTATGCAGATTGCTGCAATGAGCCCCTCTTACGTTGACAGAGATGCAGTTCCTGCTTCTGTTATCGAAAACGAAAAGGCTATTCTTATGAGCCAGATCGAAAACGACGAAAAGCTTAAGAGCAAGCCCGACGCAGTTAAGGAAAAGATGGTTATCGGTAGAATTAGCAAATTCTATGATAACAACTGCCTTGTAGACCAGGCATACGTTAAGGATGAAGATATGACCGTTGGCAAGTACACCGAAAGCGTTGCTAAGGAACTTGGCGGCAACATTAAGATCGTATCTTTCATTAAGTACGAAAGAGGCGAAGGTATCGAAAAGAAAGAAGATAACTTCGCAGAAGAAATCAACAAGCTCGTTAACGGCTAATATGATTTTTAAAGGGAATCGGGAAACCGGTTCCCTTTTTTGCTGTCTAAAGGGAACACGCAATAGGGCTTTTTCTATTTAATAACTCCCCCGCTTTTACTTGACATATGTCGAAAATTGTAATAAAATATACAATTAGGAAAATGTTTATTATAAGAGAGGTTTTGCAAATGAACCGTTACCGCGCAGGTATTGATATTGGCTCTACAACCGTAAAATTGGTTGTATTAGACAGTGACAATAGCATAATATTCGGCGAATACAAGCGCCACAGAGCCCACACTCAAGAAACCTTGGCAGAACTGCTTAGAAACGCAAAGGAAAAGCTTGGTGATTGCATTATTGATGCGCGCATAACCGGTTCGGGCTCTATAAGCTTGGGTAAGGCTATGGATATAGAATTTATCCAAGAGGTTGTTGCTGTTGCAAAGGCATTGCAAACTGTTGCACCCCAAACAGACGTTGCTATTGAGCTTGGCGGTGAGGATGCAAAGATTATATACTTTAAAGGCGGGCTTGAAGAACGTATGAACGGCGTTTGTGCCGGCGGCACAGGCTCGTTTATAGACCAGATGGCTTCCCTGCTTCAAACCGATGCAACAGGATTGAATAAAGCCGCAGAGGATTATAAGGTTATTTATCCCATTGCCGCACGTTGCGGTGTATTTGCAAAAACAGATATTCAGCCGCTTATTAACGAAGGCGCCACAAAGGCAGACCTTGCGGCATCTATATTCCAAGCTGTTGTAAACCAAACTGTTTCGGGCTTG
>JAFYOG010000045.1 GCA_017560285.1 Clostridia bacterium | reverse complement strand
CTATTGACATTCGCAACTGTTTGTGATATATTTTACTTGTTGCGAATATGCGCCGCTAGCTCAGCTGGATAGAGTAACTGGCTACGAACCAGTAGGTCAGGGGTTCGAATCCCTTGCGGCGTGCCAGAAGCAGACGGGTTTTCCCGTCTGTTTTTGTTTTACAATATAAAAAAGTGGCTAAGTTGATTGCTTAGCCACTTTTGATTTAATTTTCTGCTTGGTTAGGTTCTTCAACAGATTCTGTGGTAGGTTCTTCCGCAGGTTCTGCTTCAAAATCCTCTTCAACCGTGGTGTCGATCGGGGAAGGAGGAACGCCCTTTGACTTTTTGATAAGAATAATCGCAAAGACAGAAACAGCGATAAGCACAACCAAAAGTATACCGATAATTACAACAAATATTGTATTATCTTCACCGCCATTTTCGTCGGCAGTAGATATAACCACATCATTTTCGGGAATAGATACCGAGTCGGAAATTTCCGCATCAGAAATTTCCGCATCAGAAATTTCAACATCAGAAATTTCAACATCAGAAATTTCAACATCAGAGGTTTCGGGAGGTACAACGGGAGTTATCATAGGAATAACTGTTTCCAACATATATCCGCAATGCTGACATACATCCACGGAAATACCTGTGGAGGTTTCCGTAGCCTCTTTAGTTATTCCGCCGAACACAAATTCATGTGACAATTGAGGAATAGCTTGGGTTTCTACGCTACCGCAAGCGGTGCAGGTGCGGGTTTGAGAGCCTTCTATACCGCAGGAGGCATCGGATATTATCTCCCATTCGCCAAAGTTGTGAGTTTGGCATATAGGATCAAGATATTCTATATTTACATCAAGCAGTTTAGCAATTTTTTCGCCCTCGGTATTACGGTAACAACGAATAGTTGTTAGTTTATTGCACTGTGAGAATGCATCGAAAGCAACTGTATGTACGCTTTTGGGTATAGTTACCGTTGTTAATGCAAGGCAACCGTTAAACGCCTTTTCCCCTATTTCCTTAACGCCCTCGTTTAATATAATTTCTTCGATATAAGAGCATCCGCTAAAGCATTCGTTATCGATACGCAATGCATCTGTAAGAGTAACCTTTTTTAACGTGTAAGGAACTTTAATGACGCTGGAATAGTGGTAAAAAATCCATGCGAAATAGGTATATTCGGTGTCGTTTTGTCCACGCCCTGCAAATGGGATAGTAAGCTCGATTAGGCGTGTGAAACGTTCTAAATGTCCTTTTTCAAATTCACTTACGCCGGTTATGGTCAAATTTTCAACATCCGAGGGGATGCGGTAAAGGTGATTGGCGTGACATGTAAATGTTTTGGTTCCGCTGTGAAATGCATCATAGCCAATGCTTGTTACGGAGTTAGGAATTTCTATGCTTGTTAGGTTGTAGCAATTATTGAATGCATCCTCACCTATGCTTGTTACACCATCAGGGATAGTTATACTCGTTAGGCTTGTGCAATTATAGAATGCACCATCACCTATGCTTGTTACACCGTCAGGGATAGTTATACTTGTTAGGCTTGTGCAACTATAGAATGCACCATCACCTATGCTTGTAACGGAATTGGGGATAACGCTGTTTTTACAACCGAAAATTAACCCATTTGTTGCCGTTTCTATTAAGCAATTATCGATACTATGATAATATTTGTTTCCGTTTTCTGCAGTTATGCTTTCAAGAGAATAGCATCCACGGAAAGGATTGCCTATAATATAGCTTACAGATTTTGGAATTTCTATGCTGGTCAGACTTTCGCAAGCCTTAAATGCAGAATTTGCAATAGATTTTGTATTATTATGTATATCACAGGATGTTATAGTGGTTGATATCGCATTAATTAAAACGGAATAGGGGTTAGTTGCATTCCCTAAATAGTTTGCATTGTCATATTTATTATATTTAAGACTTGTACAACCACTAAATGCATTATCACCTATGCTTGTTACACCATCAGGGATAGTTATACTTGTTAGGCTTATGCAATTTTCGAATGCGCTATCACCTATGCTTGTTACACTGTTTGGAATAGTTATACTTGTTAGGCTTGTGCAATTTTCGAATGCGCTATCACCTATGCTTGTTACACTGTCAAGGATAGTTATATTAGTTACATTGCCTTTTGGTCCATTATAGTACCTAGAATCAGGATAATATAATGAACCGTCTTTATAAATTAAGTGCAGTTCATTGTATGCAGAAGCACTAATCAAAGACAACGCAGATAATGCAGTTATCATCAATGTGCAGATTAAAACGGTTGCGATTAACTTTTTCATTAGTTATCTCCTTTTAAGCAAGCTATTACGCGTTGGAAAAATTCATCAAACTGACAGGGCTTGATTTCCTTAACGTCAATATTTTTATATTCGTTGGGGTGTTCGCCGTTTGTTAAAAAGAAGCAACTGCAACGAGGCTGAGAGTTATGATTAATATTCCCGCCGTTACCCGTAGAAAGGATAACAATATCGTAAGCTTTGCAATTTTCGGTATTAAAATAAACCTTTCTTTTTGTTCCGTCCGCTAAAATGCCGTTATTTACGAAACCGCTTTGAAAATCGATATTTGCGTGGTCATCGATAATATCCTGCAAGCAATTGCGGAACCAGCCCATATCGGTTTTAACGTCAATCATATAAAGACATTCGTATTCGGGGCAATTTGCTTTTTTATATAATTGTGTTCTTTTAGTTTCACGGCATACTACAATATCGGGGTAGCGAGGATTGCCGGAAGTTTTAACAGGCTGGTTGGTGAATACAACAATATCTTTTATTCCCTGCTGTTCCAATAATCTTACCAACAAGCAGGCAACCATATCCTCGGTATCGGCAGAAATCGACCTGCTTCCGCCACGAAGGACTTCAGATTCGTTACTTACGCCGAAAAACGATTTTGCTTTACGTGCTTCTACATAAGTATTACGTAAAGTTTCGATAAATTCTTCTATAAGTTGATTCATAATAACACCCTGAATATAATTGTTACTGTAATAAGGATAATTTTACACCATTCGTGGTATTTTGTCAACCGTTTGCCTTTTCATCGTATAATTCAATTATGCGGTGATTTGTTTCGGGGTCGGTGGTCATAAAAGCAAACTTCTTATGCACTATCACACCCATTTGCCAAGATGTACGTGCCTTACCCATAAGCATTGGATTATCGCCAAACCATTCCTCGATGGAATCGCCAAGCTGATACAGCATAGTTTTTACACCGCTTAGCCTATCGATATGGTCGCTACGGCGGCTGCTTTTTGAATATATATCAAGATCACGATAAAAATCCAACGCCGCACTAAACATCATTTCGCCCAAATCCATAATTTTATCTGCAACCTCGATAACGATAGACTCTTTTTCTTGGTCGGTAATATTATCGGTTGACACTATCATCATTATGGAATCAAGGCTTTTTGACATTGTATAAGCCGAGCTGCCTATATCTTTAATAGTCGTATCACTTGCTTTAAAGTACGCCGAATAAAATGCCGGTTCCCAATTTAAAGGGTCGTCGGGCAATATCATTTCGTAATATTTTACTGCGTTTTCGGCGTTGTTTTCGTCCTTTGCACGACGTGCAAGAAGATATAGCCGTTCTGTTTTGCTTTTTTCTTTATCTACAAATACGGTACCACAAAATTTGCAAACATATCTGCCGCCCGATATATCGAATTGGTTTCCGTTGCAATTTTTACAGATTATCGATTCCATTATATTCTCCTTTAACACGCAAAACAGCCTTTTTTGTTCGTTGAACATAAAAGGCTGAAATGCGAAACTAACATTTAGAAGCGATTATTCAATTAATAACCGATTTCCACAATACCGTTAAAGTAGTTTTTAACTCTTTCCTCTAAAGGACGGTCGTTATTGGTTACGTGGGTATTACCGTTTGTACCGCTTGCCTTGATAATGCCGGTGCAGAATTCCTTTTGGAAGGATTTAACAGCGTTGCACTTTTGGCATTGGCAGGTGATTTTAACGGTAGTATATTCTCTGCGCTCGGCAGATGCGTGTACGTCTCCCCTGCTGTTGCTGTTTGCATTAGAGGAAACCTTTTCTCTTTTACGAAGAACATCTACGGTTACGTGTTCGCCGTAAGGAATTCTTTCGCCGCATTTATCGCAGCAAAGGTTACGCAACTGTTTTTCGATTTTGCCTGCTGTGAACCACATAAATCCAAAGAAGGCGGCTCCGATACCGGGAGCGAAAAGAACAATTCCTGCAACTGTGCCTACGAAAGGAACGAGAGTAAGTACTGAACATATGCCCAAAAGGATTAGACAAATTAGCGTACGAGTTTTGAACTTTGCTTTACGCTCTTTTGCCTGTGTAGGGTTGTTTACAGGCTCCTTTACATCGCTTTTAATTTTCTTAAAATTAAAAAGCTCGAGATAAGATTTGAAATCTTTCATGTTTTTTCTCCTTATTGTGATAAAATTGTAAATTTATTTTAACCTATTTTAGGTTATTTGTCAATACTCTGTTTTAGGTTAATGTATAATGTTGTATAATCAATATATTTAAGTATGTAAGAGGGATATATGTATAAACGTATAAGAGATTTGCGCGAGGATAAGGATTTGAACCAAACACAGGTGGCAAAGATGTTGGGAATGTCCCAAACGGGATACAGCAAATACGAAACGGGGGAAAACGATATTCCCACCGCTATATTAATTAAGCTTGCGCGGTTTTACGGCACCAGCGTGGATTATTTGCTTGGCGAAACTGATAATAAAGAACGGAAGTAGGTTTACTGCTTCCCTTTTTTATTTCCATTCTTTATAGTCTATACCCTGCTCTATGGCAAATCGGTGGGCATAGCTTCCCTGCTTTGCAACGATGGTTACGGGGAATTCTATTATTTTTGGCAGACCTAAGGGCGATACCTTTATTTCGGTATAATTTTCGG
>JAFYOG010000044.1 GCA_017560285.1 Clostridia bacterium | reverse complement strand
TTTGGGAAAATGCCTATAAAGCGGTTTTTGTTTGCCGTTGTTACCTATATAGCGGCCTCTGCCCTTATGGGCGGGTTAATTACCGCGCTGTACAGTCTTTTTGGAAAAAGCCACCAAGGAGTTTATGCCGAAACGGGGGCTATGGGCTTTGCCCTTGCCTGCTTTGTATCGGCATTAATAGCCTTTTTGTTTGGGATTATAAGCAAAAGGAAGATACATACAAAATCGGCGGAAATAAACCTTTATATAGCGGGGGAAAAGATATCGGCACGGCTTTTGGCAGACAGCGGGAATATGGTTACCGAGCCGTTTTCCTCGCTGCCTGTGATAATTATTTCCGCAGCCGCACTGCCCCCGCCCTACGATAACCCCGACCGCCCTGATTTTCCGTTAAAAATAAGGGCGATACCCTTTGGCACTGCATCGGGCAAGGGCTGCTTTTTGGGGTTTAGACCCGATAAAATAGAAATTGTCCGTCTTGGCAAAAAGCCGTTGCCTGCAGATGCTTATATAGCCGTAGATACCTTTGGCAACGGTTATTCCGGTTTTGACGGAATAATACCAACAAGTATAATGTAAGGAGATTTGTAATGTTAAAAGAAGGCATAGATTTGGTTTTGCATTGGATAAGAGAGGTTTTGGGTATTGGTGAGGAGCTGTTTTACGTAAACGGCCCGCAGACGTTGCCGCCGCCCCTTTCTGCCGAGGAGGAAAACAGGCTTTTGGAGCAGTTGGAAACCGACGAAACCGTTAAAAAGGTTTTGATAGAGCGAAACCTGCGGTTAGTGGTTTATATTGCAAGGCGGTTCGAAAGCCCCCACGCAGGGATAGAGGACCTTATATCCATTGGCACAATAGGGCTTATAAAGGCAATAAACACCTTTAGGGCGGATAAGCAGATTAAGCTTGCCACCTATGCTTCCCGCTGTATAGAAAACGAAATTCTTATGTTTTTGCGAAAGAACACGGGGGCGCGGAACGAGCTTTCGCTTGACGAGCCACTTAATATAGATTACGACGGCAACGAGCTGTTGCTTAGCGATATTTTGGGCACCGAAAACGATTACGTTTATAAGAACATAGAAGAAAACGAAGACAGAAAGATGATTATTAAAGCCATAGCCTCGCTTAACAGCCGCGACAGACGGATAATAGAGCTTAGATACGGCATAAACCGCGGGGGCAACGAGCTTACCCAAAAGGAGGTTGCCGACCTTTTGGGGATTTCGCAAAGCTATATATCCCGATTGGAAAAGAAGATTATATTACAGCTAAAGGATTATCTGCTTAAACAGAATTATTAATTGTTGACTTAATACCGCCGAAAGTGTATAATTATATAGAAGAAATACATAGAAAGGAGGTATTGGTATAGGATTCTTCAAGAAGGATAAATCCCAAAGCTTACCCCCCTGCGGCGAGGTTCAGCGGCTTAAAGCGGTTGCTTTTGTAGATTACGAGCACTGGTACATATCGTTAAAGACCAACTACGGTTTAAAGCCCAACATTAAGGCTTGGTTCGAGGATTTGAACAGCAAGTT
The DNA here is from genome assembly GCA_017560285.1 of Clostridia bacterium. Taxonomy (GTDB): domain Bacteria; phylum Bacillota; class Clostridia; order Oscillospirales; family CAG-382; genus Coliplasma. The sequence continues at coordinate 28,033 of JAFYOG010000044.1, read as the reverse complement.
CAACCTTGCAGAGGTTAACTTTTTTGCGGATTTTTCACACAAAAGTCTTGCAGACGAGATAGGACGTATTCGTCTGTTTTCAAACAAGATAATTGATACCCGAAGCCCCAACGGAGTTCAAAAGGACTTTACCGATTTTATTATTTTGGACAATATGTACCAAAAAGCGCTTTCCAGCGATGATATTGACGTTTTTATTTTGTTTTCGGGCGATGGGCACTTTAGCTCGGCTACTTCTTTTTTAAAGAACTTCTACCGCAAGCAGGTGGTTGTTTATGCGGTTAACGGCTGTTTTTCCAAGCAGCTAAAGGAAACCGCCACCGTTTCTTATATTCTTCCCACCGAGCAGGACATTAGCGAAAGCCATTACGCTTATATATTCGATTATCTTAAAACAAGCAGTAACCCAACCTATAACGATGCTATTACCGCAGCCGTTAAGAAATCTAAGGGCGGTGCCGCTAAGCAACAGATCGCCAAGGCGATGAAGACGCTTTCAGAAAACAACATTATATCGGAGCGCACCATAACCGGAGCAAAGGGCAAAAAACAAAAAATGCTGTTTGTGGATTGGGAAAAAGCAGAAAATTTCCTGCCAAAAAACTGATGAATTTTTAAAATGCTATTGTAAACAGGGCAAAACTGTGATATAATATGCAAGAAAAGAAGATTAAAGCTTATTAAGAGAGGGTTGCAAGACCCTCTCTTAAACATTGAATGGAGGATTTATGGCAGAAAAGAAAACCAACGTTGCCGCAAAGGTAAGAGCGGCAATAGAGGAAACGGTGGTTAACGCCGGCTATAATCTTTGGGACGTGGCTTATTATAAAGAAGGTCCCGAAATGATTTTGGAGGTTTCTATCGATAAAGCAGAGGGTATTTCTATTAACGATTGCTCGGCTGTTACCAAGCTTGTAGAGCCTATTATCGACGAGCTTGACCCTATCGAGGAAAGCTATTGCCTGCAGGTTGCATCGGCAGGTACGGTAAGAAGCCTTAATAAGGAAGAACACATTCAGTTCGCCTGCGACGGCGGCTTGCACGTTAACATAGGCCTTTACGTGGCTGTTGACGGAACCAAGGAATACCGCGGTATTATTAAATCCTATGACGAAAGCTCTATAGAGCTTATTACCGAAGGCGTAAGCAGACGGTTTGAAAAGAAGCAAATTTCTAAAATAAATGCAGAGTTCGAAGGCGCAGAGGTTGCCGAAGAACCCAACAAAGACGAGGAGAAGGACAATGAATAAGGAACTCTTTGAAGCACTTGACATTCTTGAAAAAGAAAAAGGCATTTCCAAGGCGTATATGATCGAACGTATCGAAGCGGCTTTGCTTTCGGCATTCCGCAAGGAAAACGGCGGTTACGAAAACGCAAGAGTAAAGTTAGACCCCGTAAAGCAGGACGTTAAGCTTTACAAGCAGCTTACCGTTGTTGAAGAGGTTACCGATTCCAACACCGAAATTTCTTTGGAAGACGCACGTATGAAATCCAAGAGATATAAGGTTGGCGATATTTACGAAATTGAACAAAAGACAAAGACCTTTGGCAGAATTGCCGCACAGGGCGGTAAGCAGGTTATTATTCAGGGTATCCGCGAGGCCGAAAGAGGCAATATGATTCGCGAATACGAAGAAAAGAAGGAAGAAATCGTTTCGGCTGTGGTTGTTAGAGTTGACCCCACCACCGCAAACGCTACCCTTGAAATCGGCAAGAACGAAATGGTTCTGTTCCGCAACGAGCAGATCCCCGGCGAAACCTTGCAGGTTGGCGACAGAATTAAGGTATTTATTACCGAAATTAAAAAAGAAACCCGCGGCCCCAGCATTGTGCTTTCCAGAATTCACCCCGGTATGATAAACCGCTTGTTCGAGCTTGAAGTGCCCGAAATTAAGGACGGCATCGTAGAAATTAAGCGCGTTGCCCGCGAAGCAGGCAGCAGAACCAAGATCGCCGTTATTTCCAACGACGAACGCGTAGACGCTATCGGCGCTTGCATTGGTCCCAAGGGCGCAAGAAAGAACAACATCACCGCAGAGCTCTTTGGCGAAAAGCTTGATATTATCCCCTACAGCGAGGATAACGAAACCTTTATCAGCGCCGCCCTTGCTCCCGCAACCGTAGAATCTGTTACCAAGCTTCCCGATTCCGACAGATCCTACCGTGTTATCGTTGCAGAAGACCAGCTTTCACTTGCAATCGGTAAGGAAGGTCAGAACGCACGTCTTGCGGCAAAGCTTACCGGTCTTAAGATAGACATTAAGAGTAGCGCAAGCGTTACCGAATAAATCGGAGGTAACCCTTGTCCGATAACATAAAGCAAAAGAAGCTCCCCTTGCGAAAATGCATTGGCTGTAACGAAATGAAGGACAAAAAACAGCTTGTTCGCATTGTTCGCTCTAACAACGGGGAATTTAGCGTAGACCTTACCGGAAAAATGTCCGGCAGGGGCGCATATATTTGCAAAAGCCAAAAATGCTTCGATTCTGCCGTAAAAGCAAAGCGGCTGGAAAAGGCATTTAAAGGTCAGATTCCCGACGAAATTTACGTTTCGCTTCGCAACAGTATACCCGCAGAATAAGAGGTGTAGGTTATGAAGCAGAACACGTTGGGCGTGATAGGTCTTGCGGCAAGAGCCCGTGGCATAAGCATAGGCAGTAATCAGGTTTTGGAAGCCATAAGAGGTAAAAAAGCCAAGCTGGTGCTTATTGCAAGCGATGCATCGGATAACACAAAAAAGAACATTTCCGATAAAGCGACCTATTACAACGCGAAATTTTTGGTGGCAGACGCCACCGCAGAAGAGCTTGGCAGGGCGGTTGGCCACAGCCACACCGCGGCAATAGCCTTTACGGATATTAACTTCGTTAAGGCGTATGAGAAAAGCCTAAGCTAATTACGAAAGAGAGGTATTTGATATGGCATCTACCAGTGAAAAATACAGAATTAACGCCCTTGCTAAGGATTTGGATATTAAAAGCAAGGACCTTATAGCAATTCTCGACAATGCAGGCTTTAACGGCAAAACCCATATGGCTGTATTGGAGGAAGAGGAGTTAAGCCTGATTTTCGAAACTCTTACCCAGCAAAATCAGGTAGATATTACCGCATATTTTAAGGAATATGACGATAAAAAGAACGCAAAGAAGGAAGAAGAACGCAAGGCTAAGGAAGCTGCAAAGGCTGCCGCAGACGAAGAAAAGCGCAAGAAGAAGGCGGCAAGCGGTGTTCAGCAACAGCCCCAGAAAAAGCGTTCCCGCGATGAGGTTCGCGTGGTAGACACCCGCGGTACTTCTAACGTTGACCTTTCTAAGTACGACGAAAACATTCTTAAGTACGACAGCGTTGTTTCGGAATCCCACACCAGCGTTCAGAAGATTAAAAAGAAGAATAAGTTTGCAGATACCCAAAAGGGCAAGAAGCAGTTTGATAAAAAGCAGCAGCAGAATATGCAAAAGCCTGCCAACAAGCCCAAGCCCGTTCAGCTTAAGATTACCGTTCCCGAAGCTATCACCGTTACCGAGCTTGCGTTGCGTATGAAGGTTGCGGCGGCAGAGGTTATTAAGAAGCTTATGCTTATGGGTATGATGGTTTCGGTTAACGAATCTATCGATTACGATACCGCATATCTTATTGCCGACGAATTCGGCATTAAGGTTGAACGGGAAATCGTTGTAACCTTAGAGGATAAATTGTTTGACGAAAGCGAAGATAAGGAAGAAAACCTTGTTAGCCGCGCACCCGTTATTGTTGTAATGGGCCACGTTGACCACGGTAAGACTTCCCTTTTGGACGCTATCCGTAACACCAACGTTACCGCAGGCGAAGCAGGCGGTATTACCCAGCATATAGGTGCATACCGCGTTAACGTAGGCGATAAGGACGTTACCTTCCTTGATACCCCCGGCCACGCCGCTTTTACAGAAATGCGTGCCCGCGGTGCAAACGTTACCGATATTGCTATACTTGTTGTTGCGGCTGACGACGGCATTATGCCCCAGACCGTAGAAGCTATTAACCACGCAAAGGCGGCTAACGTTCCGATTATTGTTGCTATTAACAAAATCGACCGTCCCGGCGCAGACCCCGACAGAGTTAAGACCGAGCTTACACAATATGAGCTTGTTCCCGAAGAATGGGGCGGCGATACCATTTGCGTTCCCGTTTCTGCATTGCACAGACAGGGTATTAAAGAGCTTTTGGATATGGTATTGCTTTCTGCAGAAATGTTAGAGCTTAAGGCTAACCCCGCAAGAGCCGCAAAGGGTGCCGTTATCGAGGCTCGCTTGGATAAGGGCAGAGGCGCGGTTGCTACGCTTTTGGTTCAGAACGGTACCTTAAAGCACGGCGATATTATTATCGCAGGTAACTCTGTAGGCAGAGTTCGTGTTATGACTGACGATAAGGGCAGAAAGATTACCGAGGCAGGACCTTCGGTTCCCGTAGAAATTATGGGCTTGGCAGAAGTGCCCGAAGCAGGCGATTTGTTTAATGCAGTTGCCGACGAAAGAATGGCCCGCGAGCTTGCAGAACAGCGCAGAGCCAAGAAGAAGGAAGACGAGCAGAACAATTCTAAGGTTTCCTTGGACGATTTGTTTGCACAAATCGGCAGCGGTGTTAAAAATCTTAACATTATCGTTAAAGCCGACGTTCAGGGTACTGCAGAGGCGGTTAAATCCAGCTTGCAGAAGCTTTCTAACGAGGAAGTTAAGGTTCAGGTATTGCACACTGCAGCAGGCGGTATTATAGAAAGCGACGTTATGCTTGCAAACGCATCTAACGCTATTATCGTAGGCTTTAACGTACGTCCCGATAAGAACGCTATTGATATGGCGGCGCGGGATAAGGTAGAAATTCGTACCTACCGTGTAATTTACGATTGCTTGGAAGAAATTGAAGCCGCTATGAAGGGTATGCTTGCCCCCACATATAAGGAAGTTGTTTTGGGTCATGCAGAGGTAAGAAACGCTATCCACGTTCCCAGCGTTGGTACTATTGCAGGTTCTTACGTTCAGGACGGCAAAATTTCCAGAAACGCACAGGTTAGAGTTGTGCGCGACGGCATAGTTATTTACGAAGATAAGATTTCGTCCCTAAAGAGATTTAAGGACGATGCAAAAGAAGTATTGCAATCCTTTGAATGCGGTATCGGGCTTGAAAAGTTCAACGACATTAAGGTTGGCGATATTCTTGAAGCATTTGTTATGGAGGAGATTAAGCGCTAATGGCGGGACACAGGCAGGATAAACTTAACAACGCGGTTTGCTTGGAGCTTGCATCCATTATTCGCGAGGTTAAAGACCCCAGAGTTTCGGGCACGTTTGTTAGCATTGTAGGCGCGAACGTTTCCCCCGACCTTAGCACGGCGAGGATTTTTTACAGCGTTTTGGGCAAGGACGATGGCGTAGATAAGGGTTTGGCTTCGGCTACCGGATTTATACGCAGCGAGCTTGCAAAACGGCTTAATCTTCGCATTACCCCCAAGCTTACCTTTGTTAGAGATAACAACACCGAGAGGGCAATGAACATTTCCCGTATATTAAAAGATATAGAAGGTTAAATTATGAACCTTATCGGCATTAAAGAAGCCGCCGCTTTCCTTAAGGGAAGCGACGGCTACCTTATATACACACACGCCAACCCCGATGGCGACACCCTTGGAAGCAGTCTTGCTTTGGCTATGGGCTTGCGTCAGATAGGCAAGCAGGCAAGCGTTTTTTCGGTGGACGGTATCCCCGAAAAGCTTAGCTTTTTGCCAAGCGACGGTTATTTTGCTTCCGAGCCCGCGAGTCTTGAGGGCATTACACCCATAAGCGTTGACGTTGCAGGCCCCAAAATGCTGTTTGGCGCAAAGAACACAAGCTTTAAGCTTGCTATCGACCACCACAAGGTAAACACCGTAGAAAGCGAAATGCACCTTGTTATGGCAGATAAAATTGCCTGCGGCGAGATTATATTTATGCTTTTGGAAGAGCTTGGTGCAGATATTACCAAGCCCATTGCCGAAGCACTTTATACCGCAATCTGCTCGGACAGCGGCGGGTTCAGATATAGCGCTACCACCGCCCAAACCCTTATTATGGCGGCAAAATGCCTTGATACGGGCATAGATTTTGCAGAAATTAACCGCAGGTTGTTTGAATGCAAAAGCATAGCGCAGATTATGCTTATAAAAACCGCCTACCGCAATTTAGAGCTGTTGCAAAACGGCAGGTTTGCGTTTGTGGCGGTTCGCCCGCAGGAAGCCGAAGAATGCGGTGCCGTCGATGCAGATTTCGATTGCGTTAACTCTATCCCCCGTGAAATTGCAGGGGTAGAAGCATCGGCTGTGGTAAGACAAAAGGCAGACGGCGTTAAGGTATCATTGCGCTCCAACGCAGATATTGACGTTGCCGAGATAGCTAAAAAATACGGCGGCGGCGGTCATTACCACGCGGCAGGGCTTACCTTGGATTGCGATTTCGATACGGCACTTAACACCCTAAGAAGCATTTTTTCGGAGCTTTAATATGAACAACCCAAGCGGAATTATTATTATAGACAAGCCCACGGGGATTACTTCACACAACTGCATATCCAAGCTTAGGTGGCTGTTAAAGCAAAAGAAAATTGGGCATTGCGGAACGCTTGACCCTATGGCATCGGGAATATTACCGATTATGATAGGCTCGGCGGTAAAGGCAAGCGAATATCTTGTTGACCACGATAAACGCTATTATGCAGGCATTAAGCTTGGCATAACCACCGATACGCAGGACGTTACGGGAAGCGTACTTTCGCAAACCGATAAGCCCTTACCGAGCTTCGAGGAATTTGCGCGGGTTGCAAAAAGCTTCGAGGGCGAGATTATGCAGACCCCGCCTATGTATTCGGCACTTAAGGTTGGGGGCGTAAAGCTTTACGACCTTGCCCGCGAAGGGGTTACCATAGAGCGTGAAGCAAGAAAGGTTACAATATATTCCTGCAACCCCATAGAAAAGGACGGGGAATTTTATTTGGACGTAAAATGCTCCCGCGGGACCTATATACGCACCCTTTGCGCCGATATAGGCGAAAAGCTTGGTTGCGGGGCTTGTATGTGCTCGTTAGACCGCACCGAGGTTGACGTTTTTACAAAGCAGGACGCTATTGTTTTCGATAACCTTAACGATATGTCGGTGGAAGAAATTTTATCGCACCTTATCCCTGTTGAAAAAATGTTTATGCATCTGCCCGAGGCGCGTATGGACGAATTTTTTAACCGTCTTTATTACCACGGCGAAAAAATAAGGCTTGGCAAGCTAAGGGGCATTAACGGCGAAGTAGGCGATATTTTTAGGGTTTACGACGAAAACGGCTTTTACTCTATCGGCGAAATAGTTGCCGACGGCGAGGGCAAAAAATATTTTCGCCAGAAAAAGCTTTTTAGATAACCTATACCAACAAAATATGACAGAAGAATCTGCTATTATAAAAGCAGATTCTTTTTTATTTTGGGGGAATACATATATGAATACGGCAAAGAACAGAAAAAAGGAAAAATCGGTTTTAATCCCCATAAACGAGCTGCTTCCTAACCCCTTGCAGCCCCGGCGGCGGTTTGACGAAGGCGAGCTTACCGCACTGTGCGAAAGCATAAAGGAATACGGCGTTATTCAGCCCGTGGCGGTAAAGAAAATTCAATCGCTCCCCTTTCCTATGCCCCAAGCCAAGGCAAAATACGAAATTATCGCAGGGGAACGCAGGTGGCGGGCGGCTAAAATGGCGGGGTTTACACATATTCCCTGCCTTGTTTTCGAGGCAGACAGAAACCAATCGGCTATGATGGCGCTGGTTGAAAATTTACAGCGAAGCGATTTATCCTTTTTCGAAGAAGCCTTGGCTATGCAAACCTTAATGCTTATGACAGGGCAAGCCCAAGCAGAGCTTGCAAAAAGCTTGGCGATTTCCCAATCTACGTTATCTAACAAAATACGGTTATTACGGCTTTCTGAACGGGAACGGCTTTTATGCATAGAAAACGGGTTTTCGGAACGGCATTGCCGTGCGCTTGTTAGGCTGGAAACCGAAAAAGAGCGCCGACCCGTTATTTTAAATATTATAAAAGATAAGCTTTCTGCCCCCGAAACCGAAAAGCTTGTTGACGGTATTTTAAAAAAGGGACGCTATGCGGTTGTGCCGCAGGAAAAAAAGCAAAAAAACAGAGCCCGAATTAAGGGCTCTGTAAAAGACATAAGAGTTTTGTATAACACTATCGACAAGGCGGTTTTGCTTTTATCCCACGCGGGCTATACCGCAAGCTGGGAGAAAACCGAAATTGAAAATGCCTTGGAAATTAGGATAGCGGTTAAACGGTTGTAAATTAGTTCTTCTTTTTGCTGTATAGCAAGGAAACCAAGAACACACCGAGAAGGAATGCGATTATCGCAAGAACTTCGAAGTTGATGGTGAACAAGGTAAGAACGTAATCTAACAATACCAAAAGTATGTAGATAATAAACGCCAAGCCCGTACCGATGGGAACTACCTTGCCAACCTTATCTACGCTAAGGATAATTGCGTTGGTAACGAGAGCAACGGTAAGAAGGGTGAACGCCAAGGAAAAGATGCTTACGTTAAGAACGTTAAGGTCTTTAAGGAACATCTGGGGGAACTTAAACACCATAATATCGCTCTTTTTAACGAAAACGTCAACCGCGCCGGCAACAATAAGTGCCGAAACGTAGCCGATGATAATAGCCGTCCATTTACCGCCGGAAAGCGAAATATTGTCGCCTGACTTTTTTCTTGCAAAAATAGCGGGAAGTGCGGTAAGAGAACCGATAGCCGCAACCGCTACGAAGAAAACGCACGCCCAAATTAACATAAAGCCAAAGTTATTTGCATTGATTACAAACATTTTAAAGATTCCTTTCGCTGCCGAAGTAATGTTCGGGTAATAAAACAAAGGGGCTTATGCTTATTGCGATTATACAATATGCTATTTAAAATTATAAGACAGTTTGGCTCTTTTGTCAAGAGAAAAAAAGGCTTTTTTAAGCCTTTTTATACTTATTAATAACCTTTATTGCAGCTTGGGGCACAACCTCATCTAAGGGCTTGCCGTACTTTATAAGCTCACGCACGTAGGTAGAGCTTATATGGTCCATACCGCTTTCGGCAGGCAATATTACGGTTTCGGGGGTTCCCAAGCCTTTATTTATTATAAAAAGACTGCGTTCGTAATCGAATTCGCTGCCGCTGCGGGCACCGCGAACGATTACGGGGTTATTAAACTGCTTGCAAAATTCCGCAAGCAAGCCGTTAACCTGCATTACCTTTACGTTGGGGATATGCTTTACGCTTTCGGCAACCGCCTCGGTTCTTCCCTCATCCGGCAAAAAGCATTTCTTTTCGCTGTTGGCGGAAACGGCGATAACCACGCTGCCGAACATATCTGCCGCGCGGGTTATTATATCCATATGACCTATTGTAATAGGGTCGAAGGTGCCGGAAATTATTGCGGTTTTCATTTTATAACTCCTTATTACATATCCTCGGGCAGGCGCATCATTGTTACGTGGCTTTTGCCGTAACGGTAAAGCTTGCAGTTCCAGCCGTCAACGGGGGTGGGAATGCCGTCTTTATCGGATTCGCACACGATTATTGCGCCTTTATCTAAAATATCGCTTTCCTGCAATTTGCGAAGGATATCGTCTAAAATATCCTGCGCGTAAGGGGGGTCTAAGAAAACAAGGTCGAACTTTTCTTTGCCCTTGGCGGCGCGCAAATATTCCTTCCAATCGGCGGTAAGGATTTTGCATTGCTTCATAAATTTTGTTTTTTGGGCGTTTTCTTTAATAATTTCGGTGGCGGCGCGGGAGTTATCTATAATAACCGCACGCTCTGCCCCACGGGAAAGTGCTTCTAACGCCATTTGACCGCAACCGCCGAACAGGTCTAAAACCTTTCTGTCCTGAACCTGAAACTGTATTGCGGAAAATACACCCTCCTTGCACATTTCGGTGGTGGGGCGGGTATCCTTCCCTTCCAGGGTTTTTAGCTTAGTTCCCCTGGCTATTCCTGTTATTATTCTCATCTTTTTCCCTTTCGAAGTATTCGTATATCGCATTTGCGGTTTCGGCGTTAATGCCCTTTACGGCAGACAGCTCTTCTACCGATGCCGCCTTTAAATTGGCAAGGGTGCCAAAGTGAAGCATTAGGTCGTTTGCCTTTTTTGCGCCCACACCCTTTATTTGGGTAAGACTGCTCTTTTTTACGGCGTTGCGGCGCTTTGCATCCATTAACGAAAGCGAATAACGGTGTACTTCCTCTTGAATTTTATATATAAATACGAACGCATCCTGACGGGTTATAAGGGATATTTCGTTTTCGCCGTCGGTTAGGGTGCGGGTTTTGTGGTGCTCGTCCTTTACCATACCGAACACGGGCACAGATATGCCAAGCTCTTGCAGAACCGCATTTACGCGGTTAACCTGTGTAACGCCGCCGTCGATAAGCATTAGATCGGGGTATTGCCAGCCTTCTTCGTCGGTATCGTGGGCAAACCTGCGGCGGATGCATTCCTCCAGCGCCGCAAGATCGTTGCCGTCTGAAACGGTATTGATATTAAAGCCTCTGTATTTTTTGCGGGCAAAGCTGCCCTTTTCCAACACTATCATACCGCAGCTTGTATATTCCCCTGCGGAATGCGAAATATCGTAGGATTCTATTCTGTCGGGCAAGGCGGGCAGACCCAAAAGGCTTGCCAAAACCGCTAAAGTATCTTTCTTTTTGTCCTCGTTGGCACGCTTATGCAGCAAAAGCTGTTTTGCGTTTTCCAAGGCGCGCACTGCCAGAGCGCGCATATCGCCCCGTTCGGGCACAATAAGGTTCACACGGCATTCCGCCCTGTTGGACAGCCAATCTGCCAACAGCGCCTTATCTGCGCTTTCTAAGGGGTATTCTATATAAACCTTTTTGGGTATATATCCTCTTATATCGTAATAACGCTGAAAAAGCGATACCAAAGCCGTACTGCTTATAATTTCGTCTGCGCCGAAGAACAGTGTTTCTCTGTCTACTATTGCGCCGTTACGAACGAACAAAAGCGAAACCGCACTGCCGAGATCGTCGGCATAAACGCCGATAACGTCTGCCTCTACATCGGGGGAGCAAACGATCTGTTGGCGGTCGCTTATCTTCTTTACCGCAAAAATGCAATCTCTTAGCTTTGCCGCAAGCTCGAAATTTAAATTATCGGAAGCTAATTCCATATTGCTTTCTAAGCTTGCCAAAAGCCGTTTGCCGTCGCCCTTAAGCAAGGCAGCAACGCGGTTGCAGATTTCTTTATAATCGGCTTCGGTTACGTTGCCCTTTACGCAGGGGGCACAGCATCTGCCGATATGAAAATTAAGGCAGGGCCGCCCTTTGCCTATATCCTTTGGAAATTCCTTGCCGCAGGATGGCAATAGGAACGCCTTTTTAACGGTTTCTAAAATATTCTTCGCCACGTTGTGGGAAGAATAGGGGCCGAAATATTTATCGTTGCCTGCGCTTCTTTTATATACCACCGAAAATTCGGGGTAAGGAGCAGAGGTCATTTTTATATAAGGGTAACCGCCGCCATCCTTTAGCTTTATGTTATAGCGGGGCTGAAATTGCTTTATAAATTGGTTTTCCTGTATTAATGCCTCGAGCTCGGTTACGGTAAAGTATACCTCGAAATCGAAAACCGATTCCACCATACGCTTGGTTTTTCCCCTATGGTCGGAGCTTGGGGCAAAATAGCTTGAAACCCTGTTTTTTAACGCCTTTGATTTGCCAACGTATATTATCCTGCCGGATTTGTTACGCATTATATAAACGCCGGGGGTGGCGGGAAGCAGGCGTGCTTTTTCGTAAAGTTCTTGCCGTGTCATTACATACACCTACAAAAAATGCCCTGAACCGATAGCTCAAGGCGTTTTGTTTATTTTATTGATTGAATCCGCCCAAAATAAGGGTAACCAATGCTTCTACTGCGGCTCCTTCATCCTCGCCGTCTGCAAGGATAGTTATGATGTCGCCCTTGGAAATGCCCAAGGAAAGAACGCCAAGCAGACTTTTCGCATTTGCTCTGCGGTCGCTGTTTTCTACCCAGATAGAGCTGCGGAAAGAGTTGGCTTTTTGAATAAAATATGTTGCAGGTCTTGCGTGAAGACCGATTTCGTTTTGGATTTCTATGTTCTTAGTAGTCATATACATACCCCCGTATGGTTATTATACCAAACACATTATAGCAAATCAATAGTTATTTAATGGCTTTTTCACCGAAAAACTTATTTGCTTTTGTGGGTTTTTTGTAAGTTTTGGCTATGATTGGGCTATTTGGGGAGCCTGCACTTCGGCTATGGTAAAGATACTGCTGTTTCCCGCTATAACCGCCTTGTATTTACCGCCTGCGGTAAGAGGGCTGCCGTTTTCCATATAATATCTGCCAAAACGCTTATAGCCGTTTAGCGAAACGGTAGCCGTAACCTTATTTTCGTTAACCGTTACCTTGGTTATAACCGCTTGTATGGGGTTATCGCTTTCTATTGTAACCGTATTGCCTACTTTATATACGGCTTTTTCGTTTTCGGTAACAGGGCTTGCCGTTACGGTTATATCCACAACCACCACGTTGGGCTTTGTGAAAAATTCGTTTATTGTATCGCGGAAGAGCAACGCCGCTACGGCGCAAATTATAAGTATAACTATGGTTATATCGAGCACGTTTATCTTAAATTTACGTTTTTGCATGGGTTATTCCTCCTTACCTGTATTGTAATAAACCTTATATACCGCGCCGCACATACCCAACACAAAGCCAAGCATAAGCAAGGTACGAATATCGGCAAATAAATTAAAAGCAAAGGATTCTGCAACGATAATTATTGCAGCTGCGGCAACGGTGCCGCACACTACCCCCGCGGTGGGTGATTTGGTCATTAACGCGCCCGCCAAGGCACGCTGCATTATTAACAGTAACGCAAGCAGGAACAGCACCGCCGTTGCCGCGCCGCCCACTTGGTTTAGGGCAGACCAGAAATTTAGGTTACTGCCGGCGATGCCAAGCAGGTTATCGAAGCCGGTTTGACAAAAGGCGTTAACCGCCGAAGAATAGGTGAAATCGGAAACCAAAACCGCAAAGGTGGGCATTGTTAACGCGCCGAACGCCATTGCGCCAAAAGGCGCCTTGTGGGCTACCGCTACGTAAACGAGGAACGCCGCCGCAAGCAGCATATAGAAGCTGTAGCTATCGGAAATAAATGCGCAAGCCGCCGCAAGGATTAAGAACAGCACGTTGCGGTGCCGCGGAACGTGGTTGGAAAAGCTTGAAAACGCAAATGGGATTGCCGTTGCAACCATAACCGCAAGCATATTTACGTCCATTCGGCAGTATACCAAGCCGTTTAGAACCATACGAAGCTGTTGGTGTTGGATCAGATGTGCAAAATCGCCCGCTATGTAAAGCAGCATACCCACAAACGCGCCAAGGCAGATGGAATTGGAAGCCTGAATAACAAGCTTTTCGGAGCAAAGGGTGTTCTTTGCAACGAAATACATAGATAAGAAGCACAAAAGATAAAGCTCGCCTAAGTTCATACCGTTTCTCGCACAGCAAATAAGCAGGCACAAAGCGAACAGCAGGAACAATACGTCGGCACTGCCAAAGCGGAAATTGCGCTTTAAGCGCAGGCATTTTAACAAATAGGACAAAAGGGTTATTACGCAAATTATGCTTAGATAGCCTGCAGGCAGGAAGTACATTGCCGACATAGCAGTAAGCAAGCCGAATTCGGGAACGTTAATAATTATTACCGCTCCTATAAGAACCGCTGTCCAGAAGAATATTTTTAACGGCGACAGCACCACCGTAAGCACACCTAAAACCGAGCCCAAAAGGAAGCTTATACCCACGTAGGTTTTTGGTTTTTCGGTGGCGGTTCTGTAAAGTGAGGAATCGTTTATGCCAAGGACGTCCGAAAGCAGGGTGCCGGTTATTTTACCCTTGCCCAAGGCGGAAACAAGCCGTTTTTCGCCAAATAGGGTTAACATTATACCGCCGATAACCGACAGCGCGGAGATTATAAGGTCGTCGGTATCTGCCTCGCCTATGGAAAGCGAAACGAACCGCTTTAGCAAAAATATTGCGGTGGCGTATATACCAAAGGTAAGCATAAACAAGCCCACCGTACGCAAGGGGGTGTTTAATAGCTTTGTTTGCAAGCCGCAAAGGCGGGTTATTACAGAATTGTTTGCAAAAAACGATGCCACGCGATTTCTTGCGGGCATTGCGAACTTCTTGCGCAGTCCCAGCTTTTTGAATACGGGCCCCGAAACCTTTTTGCGGGCAAAATGGTCGGTAGCCTTTACGCTTTTTAATAAAGGCGCAGCGAAGCCGGATTCAAAAATTCGGACCAAGCGAGAAGATACAAAGCGAGTGAACGACAAAACAAGACTCCCTCTGACGAGCCTTTTGCCGATACCTGTTTTATGGGTTTTCTTCCTCGCTTTGTTCATAATCGTTCTCCGTTAATAAATCGGGGCGTTTGGTTTGGGTTCTTTGCAGGCTTTGCTCTTCCTTCCAACGGCGTTGCTTGCCGTGGTCGCCGTTAACCAAAACCTCGGGAACCTCTAAGCCCTCGAAAATTCTTGGACGTGTATATTGGGCGTGCTCTAAAAGCCCGTTCTGAAGGCTTTCCTCGGAATAGCATTCCGGTGAAGGAAGCACTCCGTCGATAAGGCGGGAAACGCAATCCACCACTATAGCGGCGGGTAGCTCGCCACCCGTAAGCACGTAGTTGCCCACAGAAAGCTCTTCGTCTATTTCAAGCTGGATAATTCGTTCGTCGATACCCTCGTAATGACCGCAAAGCAACACCAAATTATCGTACTGCTTTAGCTCCTGCGCCTTTTTTTGGTTAAAAAGACTGCCCTGAGGGGACATATAAATTACCCTTGTACTGCCCGAAAGACGGCTTTTTACAGCGCGGATGCAATCTACAACCGGCTGGCACATCATTACCATACCGTAACCGCCGCCGTAGGGTGCATCGTCAACACGGCGGTGCTTGTCCTTGGTGTAATCGCGGATATCGGTACAGTTTATGGAAATTAAGCCTTTATCGGCGGCTCTGCCCAAAATGCTGGAACCGAATATAGGTTCCAAGGAATGCGGAAAAAGCGTAAGCACTTCAAAGTTCATTCTTACGCCTCCAACCCGTCGATAAGACGGACTATTATTCCTGTTTGAGGGTTAGCCCTAACGATAAATTCGTCTACCGCAGGGATAACGTAATTCTTTTCGCCCTCGACGAAATAGATATTTGATGCCATGCCTTCCTCTATGCGCTTTAAAACGCCGATAACCTTACCCGTGGCTTCTTCTGTTACAGATAAGCCTATAAGGTCATCGTTATAAAAGACACCTTCCGGCAAAGGGATATCTTCCCTATCGAAATAAACGGTTCTGCCCGTAAGGGACGCGGCGGAATTGCGATCCTCGTACCCTGCGAATATTACCGTTCCTACCGTTTCTCGGAATGACTTAACCTCCAAGGGGCGTGTGCCATCGGGCGAAAGATATAAATACTTTACGCCCGAAAGAAATTCTATGCTGTCGCACCAGCATTCGAACCTTAATTCACCCTTTAGCCCACGGGGGGAGTTTAGCCTTCCTGCTTCAAGAAAGCGCTTCATTAGATGATATCGACGATGACACGCTTATTCTCTTTTGCAGCGGCGGCACGCATTACCGTGCGGATGCTTTTTGCAATCTTGCCTTCCTTACCGATGACTCTGCCCATATCGTGCTTAGCCACGGAAAGCTCGAGAACTACGGTATCACCGCTTACCTTTTCGGAAACGGTTACCGAATCGGGATCTTCGACGATAGCTTTGGTGATATCGAGAAGAATCTGTTTCATTAATCAAGCACTCCGCTCTTCTTAAGAAGATCCTTTACGGTATCGGTAGGCTGTGCGCCGTTGTTAATCCACTTCTTTGCCTTTTCTGCATCGATGTTAACTTCTGCAGGTTCGGTCATAGGATTGTAGAAGCCGATTTCTTCGATGAATCTGCCGTCGCGGGGATATCTGGAATCTGCAACAACGATTCTGTAGCAGGGTGCCTTCTTTGCGCCCATTCTTCTGAGTCTCATTTTAACTGCCATTTGAGTTTCCTCCAAAAAATTAATTATAAATTTTATTTATTAAAAAGGAAGTTTAAATCTGCCCTTTTTACCTTTTTTACCCATAAATTGCTTCATTATCTGCTTGGTTTGCTCGTATTGCTTTAACAGACGGTTTACTTCCTCTACCGTTCTGCCGCTGCCTGCGGCTATACGGCGTTTTCTGGAAGAGTTTAAGCAATCGGGGTGGTCCCTTTCGTAAGGGGTCATAGAAAGAATAATTGCCTCGGTATGCGCCATCGCCTTTTCGTCGATTTGCATATTGTTAAGCTGCGAGGGCTTTATGCCCGGCATCATACCCAAAAGCGAATCCATAGAGCCCATATTCTTAATGGAATTAAGCTGATCTAAGAAATCGGCAAGGGTAAAGCTTTGCTCGCGGAACTTGCGTTCCATTTCCATAGCCTTTTTTTGATCGATCTGCTGTTCTGCCTTTTCGATAAGGGTAAGAACGTCGCCCATACCCAAAATACGGGATGCCATACGTTCGGGGTGGAAGGGCTCGATACAATCGAGCTTTTCGCCGGTACCGATAAACTTAATGGGCTTGCCGGTGATATATTTAACCGAAAGTGCCGCACCGCCGCGGGTGTCGCCATCCATTTTGGTAAGCAGTACGCCGGTTATATCCAATAAATCGTTAAAGCTCTTTGCTACGTTAACTGCATCCTGACCTGTCATAGCATCTACAACAAGCAAAGTTTCGGTGGGGTTTGCAACCTCTTTAACCCGCTTTAGCTCTGCCATAAGCTCTTCGTCGATATGCAATCTACCCGCAGTATCGATAATTACAGGGTCGTAGCCGTATTTTATCGCTTGTTTAATAGCTTCCTTGGTGGTTTCGGCAGGGTCGGCAGTGCCGCGTTCGAACACCTGAACCCCAACCTTTTCGCCCACAACCTGCAACTGAGTTATTGCGGCGGGACGGTATATATCGCAGGCAACGAGCATAGGGTTTTTGCCCTGCTTTTTAAACATTCCTGCCAATTTACCGCAGTGGGTGGTTTTACCCGAGCCCTGAAGACCGCACATTAATATTACGGTGGGCGGGTTGGAAGATATATTTATTTTTTGGTTGGTGCCGCCCATAAGCTCTACAAGCTCTTCGTTAACTATTTTAACGATTTGCTGTGCGGGAAGCAGGCTTTCCAACACTTCGTTACCTACTGCACGTTCCGAAACGCGGGCAACGAATTCCTTAACTACCTTAAAGTTAACGTCCGCCTCTAACAACGCAAGCTTTATTTCACGCATGCCCGCCTTAACGTCGGCTTCGGTAAGCTTGCCCTTGTTGCGGAATTTGGAAAAGGCGTTGGACATTTTTTCTACAAGACTTTGAAACATTACAGTTCTCCTATTATTGAATCTGCCAAGGCTTTGGCGGTTTCAATATCCTTGCAATTTGCAATATCCGTAGCCAACGCTGTTATACGCTCGCCCTTTTTATAAAAGCCCAAAGATTCTTCTAAGCTGTTTAAAGATTCTACCCCGTGGCGAATGGCATCGCGCACGCCCTGACGTGTTATGCCGCAATGCTCGCTTATTTCGGCAAGGGATAAATCCTCGTTATAATAAAGGTCGATAACGTCGCGCTGACGTTCCGAAAGGGCATTACCGTAAATATCTACAAGACGGGAAATATATGCTCTGTCCCCGTACATAATACCCTCCGAGAAAAATTAATGCCTGTAAAGAAAAACACTTTACAGGCACTTATTATACACTACATTTTACCCATTGTCAATAGCTGTTTTGCTTTATTTTTGCTATTCCGCGGCCGTTTTCTATAAATATTTCCGCAGAGGTTAGGTTTTTTACGGTTTCGGTTATTAAAAGCTCTGCCACTGCCTCCTCGGCAAGCCTTAGCGCAGTGCGGGCGACGGTGCGGGGGGATTGGGGTTTTGCAAGGGACAGCGCCTTTGCCGCAAAATCCTTATCGAACTCTACCGTTATGCCCTTTTTTGCCATATCGGCTTTAAAGCCGTTTAACTGCATATTTGCAATTTGGGCAAGCTGCGATGGCTGTAATTTGTTAAAGGGAATTATTTCGTCGACCCTTTCGGCAAGCTCGGGAACAACCTGCTTTGCCGCCGCGATAGGCAGTGCTTTATCAGATTCTGCCCCGAACCCTATGCCCGTTATATTGTTAACCGTTGCGGTTATTATAATTATGCAGTTAGAAAAGGAAACCTGTCTGCCCGAGGAATCGGTAAGCATTCCCTCCTCTAAAATTTGCAAAACAAGCCCTTTTACATCGGGATGGGCTTTTTCCATATCGTCGAACAGCACCAAGGAATAGGGGGATTTGCGAAGCTGTTCGGCAAGGGTAACGCATTCGTTATAACCCGAATATCCGGGGGGCGAGCCTATTATTTTAGAAATACTGTGGGGCTCGGAATATTCCGACATATCCAACCGAATAAAGGAATTTTCGCCGTTAAAAACCTCTGCTGCCAAGGCTTTGGCGCAAAGGGTTTTGCCTACCCCTGCCGAGCCTATAAACAAAAAGCTTCCGTTGGGTCTGCCGTTAGAGCGCACCCCCGTAACCCCGCGGCGAACTGCGGGGCACAAGGAATTTATGGCGTAATCCTGCCCTATTATTTGGCTTTTTAACCGTTCCTCCAGCCCCCGCAGGCGGGTGTTTTCGGCTTGGGTTAAGGTGGCAAGGGGTATCCCCGTGCGAAGCTCGGCCGCCATAGCTATGTGGTTTGGCTCTAAAACAGGCTTTCGCTTGCCCGCCCGATTTATTTTAAGCATTGCCGCACCTTCGTCGATTAGATCTATGGCTTTATCGGGCAGATAACGCCAAGGGATATACCTTTTGGAAAGCCTTACGGCGGTTTCCAATGCCGAATCGGTTATGGTTACGTTGTGATATACTTCGTACTTCTTTTTTAAGCCCAAAAGCATTTTTACGCAAAGGGCTTCGTCGGGCTCGGGCACGGATATAGATTGAAAACGGCGTTCTAACGCTTTATCCTTTTCGATAGTATCTTTAAATTCGTTATAGGTGGTTGCGCCGATAACCCTTATTTCGCCCCGCGCAAGGGCGGGCTTTAGAATGTTGGAAGCGTCTATTGCCCCCTCGGCACCGCCTGCACCCACAAGGGTGTGAAGCTCGTCGATAAACAAAATAACGTCCCCTGCGGATTTTACCTCGGAAAGTATATTTTTTATTTTTTCCTCGAACTCGCCCCGATATTTCGTGCCCGCCACCACCATAGAAAGCTCTAAGCTCATTATCCGCTTATTCTTTAGCTCGTCGGGTACCTTTCCGTTGGCAATACGCAACGCCAAGGATTCTACCACCGCGGTTTTGCCTACCCCCGCCTCGCCCACAAGGCAGGGGTTGTTTTTAGACCTGCGAAGTAAAACCGAAATAAGCCGTTCCTCTTGCAGTTCCCTGCCGATAACGGGGTCCACCTTGCCCAAGCGTGCTTTTTCGGTTAAATCGTATGCGTTGGCATCGAGCAACGGGGTGGGGACGGATTTTTGGTACACCGTGGTATCGGCGGCATAAACGGTGGGCTCGCTGTCGAAAAACAGTTCTTCTATAATATTGCAAATTTCCAAAGTATCTATATTCTGCTCTTCCATTATGCGGGTGGCAACGCATTCCTCTCCAAGCATTGCCATAAGCAAATGCTCGGCACCTATATAGGGGGAATCGGCACCCGTTGCCAGCATAGATGCTCGCAAAATTATTCGGCGGCAGATAGGGGTCATATCGTCGGCGGAAAGAACGGTTTTACAGCCCATTCCCACAAGCCCTATAACCCGCTGCTTTACAAGCTCGCAGGTTAAGCCCCGCTGGGTAAGCAGGTTTGCGGGGGTGCAGTTTTGCTCCTTTAGCAAGCCCATAAGCAGATGCTCGCTGCCCACGTAGGTATGGCCAAGTTCCTTTGCCGAAAGCAAAGCCGCCGCTACAATGCGCCTTGCCCCCTCTGAAAAGCGTTTGGTAATGTCGCTCAAATCTATATCCTCCTACATACTACCTTGCAAATACAGAATATGTAAAAAATAATATAATGTTATTTTTACCCCTTTATTTTTGGTTTTATTTGTGTTATACTTTTTTTATTAAGTAAGAAAGGACGTGAAATTATGCAGGAACAGACCGCAGGCAAGGAACATACCTCCCCCAAAAGCAAGCAAAACGGCAAGCCGAAGCGTAAAAAATCCAATTTGTCGGGCATAATGGCGTTCCTTGTATTATTTTTAGCCGCTTATTTAATTCTTAGTCTTTTAACCGTTGCTTTTATTTGGTATTCCTTTAACAGCGGCGCGGAAAATGACGATATTTATTCGGTTCGCATTTATCATGACGAAAATTTGCTTTATAAAATATCCACAACCGATGCAAATAACGAATACGGGCTTTATATCCCCTTTGAATATTTGGCGGAAATAAGCTCGTTTGGCTTGGCGGGCAACGGCGACGATATGACGTTATTTATTATCGGCACCGATAACCGCATTAAGTGCACGAAAAATTCCTCGTTGGTGGTTATTAACGATAACGCAGTGCGTATTTCCTCCCCCATTCTTTACGAAGACGGCGAATATTTTATACCCGTTACCCTTATAGAAAACTATATAAACGGTATTGACGTGGCTTATGATAACGAGGATATGATATGCAATATTTCTATTGGTGTTAGCAAAAACAATATAGAATTAAACCTGCTTTTGCCCGACCCTATGGAAAACGCCTATTTCCCCGAATCCTATAAGTATTACGATTACGACAATACATTAAATAACAGTACTCGGCCATAACGAAAAAGCAGACGGTTTAAACCGTCTGCTTTAATATTTTATGAAATTATTCTGCAGGCTCGATAATGCCGTAATCGTATTCGTTACGCTTATAAACCACGTTGTATCTGCCCGATTCGGAATTTAAGAACATATAGAAGTTATGCTGAAGCAGGTTCATTTGCAAAACAGCTTCCTCCGGGGACATAGGTGCCATTTCGAACCGTTTTACCTTGCCGATAGAGATGGTATCCTCTACCTCGGCGGTGTCGATATCCGCAAAAAGCTCTTTCTTTACGTGGATTTTCTTTTCCAAACGGGTGCGGTTCTTTCTTATCTGGCGTTCTATATTTTCCATTGCGGTATCCAAGGCGCATTTATAATCTTTATCGGATACCTCGGACCTAAATATAGAGCCATTGCGGTAGATGGTAAGCTCGATACGTTCCCCAACCTTATTGCTGCCCACGGTAACCGTTGCCTCGGTATCTGCGGGGAAGAACTTGTCGAACTTGGAAAGCTTCTTTTCTATCCAAGGGCGTACGTCGTCGGTGAGGGTGAACTTCTTTGCAATAATTCTAATCTTCATAGTTCCATCTCCTTTAGTATATTGACAGCTCTCTGTCTACTATTATAGTAGCACGGTTATATAAAATTGTCAAGTATGTTTTATTGCGATATATTAAATTTGTGCAATATTTATATAAAGGTAATAAAAAAGACGGTTTTGAACCGTCTTTTAATTATCTTCGTTTTTTCTTGTTGCGGCTGTTTATGCCCGCAAGGTTTGCTTCGCTTACCGCTTTATAGGCGGAAAGCATCGATTCGAAATCGGCACACTTAGGAGCGGGTGGGGTATCGGGCAGCATAGAAAGGGCGATTTTGCCGTTTTGGTTGGAAATCACCTTTGCGGTAACGCTGTCCCCTAATTTTATTACGCTGTGGATATCCGAAACGAAATCCGCAGAAAGCTTGGATATGTGTACCATCCCCGTTTCGCCGTTTTCTAAACGAACGAAGGCGCCGTAGCTTGTAATACCGCTTACAACACCATTTACAGATTCACCAACAGTATAGGACAATACACCAACCCCAATAGCCGTAAATTTAACCCGGAATGCCGTTTATAAATATAATCTCGTTAGGTCTGCGCCAGCCAAGCTCGCGTGCGACACGCTCGATAAATGCATCGTTAATGGGTTCGTTAAGGCGAAGCTCCATTTCGTCGATATCGTCCTGCAGCTGTTGAAGCGCTAAGACCTTATCCTCTACCTGAGTGCGTAGGTCGTTCATTTGGATTTGCAGATTTATAACCGAAATAAAAAGAAATATAAATATGCAAACAAACGCTATTCTTACTACAAAGTTAGCCCGCATCGGTTTGTTTTGTGTTTCGTTCATTTACAGCATCCTTTCTTTTTAACAGTCTGAACCCGCCATGTGCTTGCTTTAGCGTGCGGCGGCAGTAAATTTTGGTATATATAATACGCATTACGGCGAAAAACCGCCTTTTTATGCGTTGCTTTGCGATATTTAATAAATGCGAAAGCTTACCAAGCAGCCACAAAAGCGCGGCTACAATAAGCCTGCCCAGCGTTATGCGCCACAGTCCAAAGCCAAGGAACGCAAACCAAAAGGCATATACCCTTACCTTGCCGTAGGTAAGGTTGAAAAACAGAACCAGCATACATACTGCGGCAAACATACAAAAGGCAAAATCGCATATAAAAAGGGGTATGCCCTTTCTTAGCCCAAGCCTTAGCCTTATTACCCTGAAAATATCGTACACTGCACACAAAAGCCCACCCACGGCAACCGACCACAGAGCAAGCAGGGTTTGGGAAAAATAATCGGTTTGCAATTATTTTTTACCGAAAAGCCGTTTTTTGCGGGGTGCGTTATCGAAATATACCATAGCGGTAATGTTCCCCTCTACGGTAACCTCGCCGCAATCGATAGAAAGGTTTTTTACCGCCAAGCTATCGCCGGTTATTGTAAGCACCGTTTCGCCAACGGCAAGACTTACGGTATCTTCATCGAAGCTTATAACCTCGTCTATGGCGGTTAGGCTTAGCTTATTGCGGGATTCCAATACAAGAGAATGAGTTTTTGTGTTCATATCCGTTCCTCCGTTTATTAATTAATATGAAGGAACGTGATTTATTATTCCAAAACCTCGTACATTTCGGAAGCTTCGGATTTTTTGGTGGTTTCGTTAATGGCAACCACGCGGAATTTTGTCGCGCGGGAGCCGTATTTAACCTCTATAACATCGCCGATTTTAACGTCGTAGGAAGGCTTTACGGTTTTACCGTTAACCGAAACCAAGCTATCGCCGCAGGCTTCGTTAGCCA
Organism: Clostridia bacterium; assembly: GCA_017560285.1. Classification (GTDB taxonomy): domain Bacteria; phylum Bacillota; class Clostridia; order Oscillospirales; family CAG-382; genus Coliplasma. The sequence continues at coordinate 4,746 of JAFYOG010000044.1, read as the reverse complement.
CGGTACGGCGCTTTATTATACGCGATACCTTAAGATATTTATCTAATCTCATAATTACCAGCTTTAGTTAAGACAAGGCAGGTGTTACCCTGCCTTGTACCGAAATAACTTATTTGTTTACAGCGTCCTTAAGATCTTTGCCTGCGGTGAATGCAGGAGCCTTGGAAGCGGGGATGGTGATTTCAGCCTTGGTCTTGGGGTTACGGCCGGTTCTTTCAGCTCTTTCCTTTACCTTAAAGGAACCGAAGCCTGCGATCTGTACCTTGCCGCCTGCTGCGAGTTCGTTTTCGATTGCCTTGAACATTGCGTTAACAGCTGCTTCAGCATCCTTCTTCTTAAGGTTAGCGTTAGCTGCTACAGCTTCAATAAGAGTAGACTTGTTCATAAGTTAAATTCCTTTCAAATATCTTGATTGAGCATATTATATCATTATTTTCGCCCATTGGCAAGGGTTTTTTGCATTTTTTATGCTAAAATTCCCCTATTTATGCGGGTTTTTGCGTTATTTTTCTTTTGCTTTTAACCAAAAAAGCTCTTTTTGTGAACGAGATGTGTCAAAAACGCTGTTGCCCGAATTTAAGCAAAGCTCCTCTACCCGCTGAAAACGGGTTAAAAACTTCTCGTTGGCGTTAAAAAGCGCCTGTTCTGCATCTACACCCGCAAGGCGCGCGGCGTTTACCACCGCCAAAAGCAGGTCGCCGAATTCCTCGGCTATTGCGTCTTGGTTCCCGCCCTTTATAGCGGCGTTAACCTCTAAAACCTCTTCGGTTACCTTTTCCATAGCCTGGGGGGCGTTATCGAAATCGAAGCCCACCTTGCCTGCCTTTTTGCCGATTTTTTGAGCGCGCATTAGCGCGGGCATTGCAGGGGAAACCGAGCGCAGAACCTGCGTATCGCTTTCTTGGTGCTTGGTTTCTTTTTTAATGCTGTCCCAATTTGCAAGGACGTTTTCGGTGCCGGTTACCTTAATATCGCCAAACACGTGGGGATGGCGGATTATAAGCTTTTGGCAAAGGTCGTTGCAAACGTCGTTAATATTAAAATGGCCGTTATCCTGTGCAATGTTGGAATGGAATATAACCTGCAGCAAAACGTCGCCAAGCTCCTCGCGCATAATTACAGGGTCGTCCTTATCGATACCCTCTATAAGCTCGTAGGTTTCCTCTAACAAATCTCTGCGGATGCTTTGGTGGGTTTGCTCTATATCCCAAGGGCAGCCGCCGGGGGCGCGCAGGATTTGCATTACCGCCACAAGGTCATCGAAATTATATTCTGTTTTTGCCATTAGTTTCTGTTTTGTCATATTAATCCTCTATATCTGCGGCAGAGGGCTTTATCCAGCCCAAATTTAACAGCTTGCCCGCAAGCCAATTCCCTTTGGGAAGCAATCTTACCTCATCCTCGGTAATGCCCTTAAAAATAAGCAACGCGGCGGCGTAGGTAACCACCATTACGGTACCCGTTACCACCAAAATTACCAACGAGGGCAAGCGGCCGGTTATGTTTTCGCTTATAAAGCTTGACCAGAAAAGCGAAGTGCCCTTGTATGCAAGATATGTAAACACCGCGGAAATAAGACCGCACAACGCAGGTCTGCCGAACATTTTTAACGCGCTAAGCTTAACGTGGCAATATTTGCGTATGAACCAAAGGTCGATAAACATTACGGCTAAATAGCAAATAAGCGAGCTTAACGGCGCGCCGTAAATGCCGACGGGGCTGCGAAGCAGTAATATTTCGGATATTACAAGCACCGCAATGCCTATTAAAACCGCAATAAAGGGCAAATGGGATTTGCCGTGGGCGTTTAGCAAGGAATTTGAAATAGAAACGATAGAAATAAAGAACACAGCAACGGCAAGTATCGCCAAGCAGTTTGCCGCCGCATCTAAGGGCAGCAGAGTGCTTCCGTCAGCCATAATTAAGGGCTTTGACCATTTGGCGGCGCCGTATATTAAGGATATACAGCCCTTGCCCGCCACAAAAAGGAACACACCGCAGGGGATAGCTATTATTGCGGAAATACGCAGGGCTTGTCTTGTTAAAAACCCTGCCTTGTTGTTGCGCTTTACCGCCAACGCCGCCGAAACGGTGGGAAGAATGCTTATGCCCAGCGGGAACACAAGGGTAGATGGGAACAGGTCGTAAATAGGAACCGAAAGCCCCGTATATGCCGCAAACAAAGTATCGGCGGTATCCTTGCTTTCCCCTGCCGCTTCCAAGCAATTTACTATTACCAAGGTATCTAAAAACTGCGAGAAATATAAGGTTGCCGCGGTAAAGGTTACGGGCAGAGCCACGATGGCTATAAGCCTTAACAGCTTTTTATCGCTTTCCCGTTCTTTGTCGGTATCGTTAGGCAGGCTTTTTTTAGAAAACTTTAGGTAAAACAGCGTAAAGGCAGTACCTAAAACCGAGCCTACCGTAACACCGCTTATGGCGCAAGCCGCCTGCACGGGGATGCTTGCCTCCATGGCGTGGGCGTACATTACCGCACCCAAGCCTACGGTGAATTTAAAGAAAGCCTCGATAAATTGGGAAATTGCGGTGGGGCGCATATTGCGCAAGCCCTGAAAATGGCCGCGGATAGCCGAGCAAACGCAAACGAAGAACAGCGAGGGCGCAATAACCCGCATTGCAAGTGCGCTGTCTGCGTGGTTGGTAAGACGGGCGATATCCGGCGCAAAAATTAACAGCGCCACGGTACACAGCAGACCTATACCGCCGAAAATAAGGGTGGCAAGGTAGGTTATACGCTTTGCCTCGGCACCTCTGCCCTTTTCGTTGCTGGCAGAAACAAGCTTGCTTACCGCCACGGGCAGACCGCTGGTGCTAAGCATAAACAGCATTGCATAGATAGAATAAGCCGCTGTGAAAACCCCTATGCTGGGGCCCAAAATATCGGTTAGGGGGATTTTAAATACAACCCCTATAATTTTTACGGCAAAGTTGGCGATTGTTAAAATCACCGCCTCCCGCAGGAAGCTGTTGCCGGATTTTGTTACTGTATTTTCACTCATTTTATATCACATAAACTCTCGTAGCAAAGAATTTTCGGGTACGAAATCGTCGGTAAGCTGGGGTACGGGCTTTAGAATTTCTATAAGCCGAGCTGCGTTTTCGTAATATTTGCTGTCTTTTTCTATCTTCTCTAAATGGGCAACGGCATCGTCGTTAAGAATACTGCGCTCATAGGGGAAGAAGGTGTTTATTTCCACGTTTGCATCCTTGCGGAAGGGCACGATGGATTCCTTTTCGTTTGCCTTTATATTAGCCCAAAGGTTATATATCTCCAGCGCATCGGAATTGCGATGGCGGGAATCCCTAACCAAGCGGCGGACAAAACGGCAATCGGCGCCGTCCCCTGCCGAAGCGTAAAGATAGATTTTGTAAACCGATTCTGCATTGGGTATTTCTTTAAACAGGCTTAGGTTTAAAGCGTGAAGCCCCTCTACGATAACAACCTCGGTTTCCTTTAGGGTAACGGTACGGTAATTATCTATACGGGTGGAGATTTTAAAATCGAACATAGGAACAGGGGTTTCCCTGCCTGCAAGCAGGCTTTCCATAGAATCCTTTATCATATCTACCCTAAGGCTGTTTATGGTTTCGATATCGCGGGTGCCGTCGGGAAGATAAACGCTTTCGTCCAGATTACGGTAATAATCGTCCAACGAAATTGTATGGGTAACCCTGCCCATATCGGTTATAAGCTTAGAAAGCTTACGGGTGGTGGTGGTTTTACCCGCGCAGGAGCCCCCTGCGATAAGAATTATTTTTATTTGATTATTACTGCAAATATGCTCTGCAACATTTTGCAGTACCGTTTCGTAATGGCGTTCATCCTCGGATATCTTTTTGCGGATAGAATCGGTCAAAGCACATCTTCCTTTCAAAATCGGCTAAAGAATTCTTTTGCATCCTCGAAGCCAAGGTCTTTGTTGTCGCTTAAATATTCGTAAGGATATTTTGGGAAGGGGTGGCGCAAAATTTCGTCCCTGTTGGGGCTTACCAGCTTTGTTATTGCCCCTGCGCCGCAGGCGAATACGGTGGAATGCTCTTCCATCATAAGCACGTTATATAGGTTTTCCTTATTAGGCAAGGAATATCCCGTATTTTCAGCGTTGCCTACGGTATTTTTTTGACGGTATAAATAATAGGGCTTATAGTTAGATGCGGCAAGCCTGTTGTGGGCATAAGAAACGCATTCCCGTGCAAAGGCGCCCATAGGGTCGTAATAACCGTCCCCCATAAACCGCATATTTGCGGCGTTCTTTATTGATAAAGTGTGGACGGTTATATTGGAAAAGCCCAAATTTATAACGTCCTCTAAGCTTTTTGTAAAGCTTTCCTTCGTATCGCCGGGCAAGCCTGCAATAAGATCTGCGTTTAAGGTATCGAACCCAACCGAAAACGCTGTTTCCGCCGCGTTAAAAAACTGCTGTACGGTGTGCTTTCTGCCAATGTTTAAAAGCACTTGGTCGTTGGTGGTTTGGGGGTTTATGCTTATACGCTTTACACCGTTTTCCTTTACGGCAAGCAGCTTTTCTTTGGTAACGGTATCAGGTCTGCCTGCCTCGAAGGTGTATTCGGTAGCATCGGTAATATTTACGCTTTGGTTAATGCAATCCAAAAGCGCATTAATTTGCTGTGGGTCTAAAATCGAAGGTGTACCGCCGCCGATATATACGGCGCGCAGGTTCATACCCAAGGCTTTTATCATTTCCCCCGTATTTTTTATATCCT
>JAFYOG010000001.1 GCA_017560285.1 Clostridia bacterium | reverse complement strand
TTTGCTTTCCCTTATGCTTTATCCAAGACCCTGTGCAAATCGACCCTTCAAAGGGCTGGGTAATTTCCACCGCCATAGGGTGAATTTGCCAATTAAGCATATCTGCGCTGGAAATATGCGCCCACTGATGCGCCCCCATACCCCATTTGCTGTAATGGTGGTGTCTGTCCTTTAAATACAAAACGTGGTATCTGCCCTCGTTCACGTAGGGCATACAATCCCCAACAAAAACCTTTTCCTCGGGCTTCCAGCCAAAAGCGTTTCTAAATTCGCCAAGCACCCTTTGGGTAACCTTCGGTGCAGGTGAAAAATCAGAAATTTCATAATCGAAATTGCCCGTGATATCGCCGTTTATTATACAACTGCCCGCGGGCCATTCCTCGTCGGCAAGCCTGCCGTTTATATAAAGCTCTATTCGGTGGTTAAGCATAATCAGCTCGGCAAAATCGCCAACCTTTGCCAACGCCTTCAAAACCAAAGGCTCGGGCTTAAAATCATAATAAAGCTCTATGCAAAGCTCGCTTCCGTTATATTCACAGCCGAAATATTTAATGCCGTTTGTTTTAAAAACGGCATTTTCTTTGTTATTTGTAACAGTAAAGCTAATTTTTTTAGATTGCATTAAATTAATCCCTGAACTAACTGAATAGCCGCGCCGGAAACCGCGCTTACGGCATAAAGCAAACAAACGATCAAAACGTTGGATTTCAACCCGCGGTTAACACGGAACAAAACCAGCAAGCCAACCCCTGCGCTTGTGCAAAGCCCCGCAACGACCGAGCCAAGGCTTAAGGTACCGCCAATATACATCTCGGCAAGAATAACCGATGGGGCACAGTTGGGTATAAGACCTATAAGAGCGGTAAGCAACGGCTGGAAAACGCTGTCTGTAAGCATAAATTCCTGCAGCTTAACCTCGCCTATTAATTCAATACACCAATTCAAAACCGCGCAGGCGATAAAAAGGAACACCCAAACCGATACCGTTCTTTTTGCGGTGCATTTCGCAATGGCTTTCCAATCGGTATGGCTGCAGCAATGGTCCTCGCCCACCAATTCCTCGTCATCGCAGCTGTCGTCGTGGTGGTGGCAGTGGTGGCATTCCTCGGGCTCGTTTTTGGTTCTTCTTATAACTAAATCTATAATATACCCTGCGGTAATACCAATACCGAACTTAAAAGCAATAACCCAAAGCAAATCCAACCACCTGTCGCCGCTGGTAAGCATAACCAACAGCGCTTCGTCAGAGGTAGAAAGATATATTGCAATAAGCGTTCCTAAGCTTATTATTCTTTTTGCATAAAAATTAGAGCCAATAACCGAAAACCCGCATTGGGGAACCAACCCCAACAGCGCGCCCAACGCAGGGCCTGCTTTGCCCGCGTGCTGTATGGCGGCACTGCTTTTTTCTTCAAGCTTCGCTTCCATAATTTCTAAAATCGCAAAAGCGATAATTAAAAAAGGAAGCATTTTAAGGGTTTCCAATAAAGAATGCTCTAAAGCGTGTAGCAATTCCTGCATTTTACATACGCATCCTTAAAAAATTCATTTGTAATTATAACCGCTTAACAGTTTGTTTGTCAACACTTTTCGCCACATAAGCCCTTAAAACTTAAATATTTGTAAACAATCTTTGCAATAACATTGCAAACCCTTGCCAAAAGGGTAATAATGTGCTAAAATACAACGGTATTTGTAAAGGAGTATAAAAATGGCAAAAGTTTACGATAACCCCGAACGTTACGATAACGGCAAAATGACTTTGTCCGAATGGATAGGCCATATATGGTATCACTATAAATGGGCAATAGGCGCCGCCTCGGTATTAATCGCCTTTGCGGTGTTTACCATAGTTCAGCTTGCATCTAAGGTAGAACCGGATATAAGCATAATGCATATCGGCCCCAACACCCTAACCCAAAACACGCAAAACAGCATTGCCGAAACCTTAGAAGACCTTGGCGTAGATTATAACGATGACGGCAAGGTTCACACCAATATAGTAAACATCACCGTAGACCGCTTTACCGACGAGGATAACAGCTACGTTATAAATTTCGATAACAATAACGAGGGCTTAAAGCGTTTTCAGGTAGAAATCCGCACCGGCGATTCCATAATTTATCTGTTAGAGGAATATTATTTTAACTACTGTGTAGAAAGAGACCTGCTTGTTCCCTTTGCAAGCATTATCGACGATGCCGATATGCCGCAAAACGTAATAAAGGGCTGCGGAGTAAAGATCTCTGATCTGGAATCCTACAAGCTAAAGGGAATAAAGAATATCCCCGAAACAGCCATCCTTTGCATCCGCCGAATGCCCAACGATAACGAAATTTCCTGGGGCAAGGGCAAGGACCACTGGAACAGCAACCTAACAGCCTTTAAAAACCTTATAAAATATGGAAATTAACCCAAAGTAATACAAAATTTCTATTGCAAAATATTTTTGTTTATGATAGAATAAACCGATCGTATATTAATCCGGAGGATTTAAAAGAATGAAAAATCAAGTTAAAGCCAAGCAAAAGCGTACAATAATTGTATCTCTTGTTTTGTGCGCCGCACTTTTGGCGTGTTCTCTGTTTATTATCATAGATGAACTTGTCCACCTTAACGCGGCTTATCACCAATTTAAGGACGTTAACTTTGCCAAGGCATACGCATACGCTTTGGGCTACGATAGCTACCGCGACCTTAAACAGGCAGATTTAGATAAGGTAGAATCCCTAAGATGCCTTGTTCAGGTTGGCTACGACGAAAACAAAGCCCTTTATGCTATCCCTATGGTAGAATTAGGCTTTAAGGAAATTGCCGACCAATATATAACCGGCGAAGAAGCTACCGAGGAATCTAAAGAAGAAGTTAAGAAGGCTGTTGCCACCACCACCGACGAAGCTACCGGCGACGAAGCACCCAAGAACAGTGCTATAATGCAGTATATCGTTACCGAAGCCGAAGATTTGGCATTGTTCAAGAACCTTCGCGTGCTTTACCTTTACGATTACTACGATATCGACCTTATGCAGCAAAGCTGTAATCAGGTATATCAGACCTTTATCAACGATTACTATTCTTCCGCAATATACGGAAGCACCCAAAGCTATAACGATTACGTTACCTTCGATGAACTTATCCACGGTTCCAAGAACAGAGGTATCAGAAGCGTAGCCCTTTCCGATCTTAAGTCTTTAGATCAGCTCGCATCTCTTACCAAGCTCGAACACCTCTCCTTGGAATACACTGGTATTACCAACCTCGACGGTATCGAAAACTTCCCCAACCTTACCAAGCTCGATATCGGCTATACCTCTGTAAAAGAACTTGAACCCATTAAGGATATGACAAATCTTACCAGCCTTTCTTTGGTAGGTATGGGCAAGAACGAAATCCCCGAAGCTGAAGAAGCTACCAAGGACGAAGCTTCCGACAGCAAGGAAGAATCCAAGGAAGAAGACAAGAAGGAAGAGGAACACACCCACGAAGGTCTTTCCGATATTTCCGCTCTTGCAAACCTTGTAAACCTAAAATCTCTTAACGCAATGGGCAACGCTATCGTAGATATCAGCGCTCTTGCAAATATGAACGAGCTCGAAAGCTTGTATCTTAACAGCAACTGTGTTGAAAATCTCAATGCACTTGCAGGCAAGACAAAGCTTAAGTACTTCTCTGTTTCGGATAACCACCTTACCGATATCAGCGGTATTGCAGACAGCACCGAGCTTGTAGGTATCGATTTCACCAACAACAAGATCAAGGATATTTCCGCTCTTGCAAACTGCGATAAGATCGAAACTCTTTATGCAAACAACAACGAAATCGAAACCATCGGCGATTTGGCAAATATGAAATCCCTTGCCACCGCAAACATTTACGGCAACAAGATCAAGGATATCAGCGGTCTTGCAGGCTGTACCAACCTCGTTACCATCAACGCATACGATAACGAAATCGAAACAATCGGCGATCTCAGCGGTCTGGATAAGCTTACCTCTATCTCTGTTTACAACAACAAGATAACCGACCTTAACGGTCTTAACGGCTGTGCTAAGCTTCAAACCATCTCCGCATACGATAACAACAC
>JAFYOG010000043.1 GCA_017560285.1 Clostridia bacterium | reverse complement strand
GCTTCCTTCGCCTTGGATATCATACCCATTGCCATTTTGGGCGAAAGCTTGCTTTCGGCAATGCCCAAATCCTTTAAAACCTGCGTAATAAGCTTTTTGGTATCGTCGGTATCGTAAATGGTAAAATCGCTTTTATAACCCAAAAGGTCTATATGACGGCGCAGAATACGCACGCATACCGAATGGAAGGTGCCTGCCCAAATATCCCTTGCCATATCGCCAAGAACCCTTTGCAAGCGTTCTTTAAATTCCCTTGCCGCCTTGTTGGTAAAGGTAATGCAAAGCACGCGGTAGGGCGGCGCGGGGTTTACGGCGCAAAGCCTTAAAGCCTCTTTAACCTGCTCTTTACTGCCGCTTTCCAAGGCCTGCTTCATTTGGGGTAAAATAATATCTGCGTTATGGGGCAAGGCGCTATCGCTTGCGGCAGAGCCGAAAAGTATAACGTTGGCAATGCGGTTAACGATAACCGTGGTCTTGCCGCTGCCCGCCCCTGCCAAAACAAGCAAGGGACCCTCGGTTTTAAAAACAGCCTTTTTCTGCATTGGGTTTAAATGCCCGAAATATATGTCAAACAGGGCTTTTTTTATTCCGTTGTATTCAGCCGCGTTTGCCATAAGCACTTCTCCCAAGACAATAGTTATAATATTATATAACAATAAGGAAAATAAATCAAGAAAAAATTTGCGGTTATTAATTTTAACAAAAATTCGGGAATGCTATTGCAATTTTTGTGGATATCGTTTATAATAACTCTACTAAAAGGGCTCTAATGCCCAAAATTTAATAATTTTTTAAGGAGAATTTTCTTATGAAGAAGTTTTTTGCTTTTCTTCTTGCAGCGGTACTTCTTACCTCTATGTTCGTAGTAGTACCTGCCGCTGACGACGCAGTTAACTTTGCGGCTAACATCCCCTATGTGGAAGTTGCTCCCGAAATTGACGGCGTTATCAACGGTGCAGAATACGGCACTGCACTTCCCCAGCACAGCTTTAAGGGCAACCCTGATCAGTTTAAGACAGAGTTTGACGCTTACGGCGATTGGGACGTAGAATTCTATTCCGCTTGGGATGACAACAACATCTATTTTGCATGGAAGGTTATCCACAACGGCCACATCGGCTTTATGCCCGAAAACGATTTTAACAACGACGGTAAGTTCGATAAGGACGACTACAACTACATGTGGACTTACACCTGTGTTCAGTTCCTTCTTACCCCCGGCGACCCCACCGCAAAGGATTACTCTAAGGGTAACAACTACCTCGAAGCAGGCCTTTGCCTTACCGAAACCGGTTCTGTAGCACGTACTATCTGGTACACCCCCACCGGCATTAACGTTGCAGACGTTGACGTTAACTCCTGGAAGGCAGTTATCGACCAGACCGACGATGCTATCACCTATGAAGTAGCTATCCCCAAGGAACTTTGCAGCCTTCCCAAATACGGTACCGGCGCAACCTTCGGTCTTACCTACGCTGTAGGCGCACAGGAAGATTTCAACACCAAGAACGGTATGCTTGAATGGCAGGATGCTTGCCTTGGCAACAGCGGCGTTAAGGTTCCCGGCAACTGCGCAGTTGTAACCTTCACCGGCGGTAACGGCGCTGAAGATATTTACGAAACTCTCGAGGAAGGCACTCTTCCCGAAGAAGCTACCGAAGAAGGTATTGCTAACATCGCTATCGACAGAATCGATTTTAAGGTTGGCGACGGCGAATGCAACCTTATTACCGATATGGAAATGAACTACAACGGTGCAAACTCCTTTAACGCACTTCTTATCCCCGTTGAAGGCGAAGCTAACACCTTTGAAGTTGCAGAAATTATGGAAGCTCCCGGCGTTCAGCCCGAATGGAGCGTAGAAATTCCCGAAGGCTCTGTTATTGTTGTTACCAACGCAGGCCTTGAAGAAACTCTCGACCGCTATGCACTTGCATACGCAACCTTTACCGAAGGCGCTATCGTTAAGTTGTTCGGTTACGACGTTGCAGAAGGCAAACAGCTTTACACCAACGTTGTTGTTTACTCCACCGAACCCGTTATCGTAGAAACCCCCGAAGATCCTTCTATCCCCGAAGACGGCGGCGACGTTTCTGAAGATGCTTCCGAAGACGCTTCCGAAGAAGACGAATCTGAAGTTGGCGGCAACGATTTCAACGCAGGCGATAAGGAAGACGGCAACAAAGAAGGCGGCAACAACACCCTTATTATCACCATCTGCATCTGCGCAGCTATCGCTGTTGTAATCGCAGTTGTTGTAGTTATCGTTCTTAAGAAAAAGAAGAACTAATTAAAGCCTAAATAAACATAAAAAAGGAGCGAGAAATCGCTCCTTTTTTGTTTTGCTCTTAAATCTTCGCTATTCGCTTTTCACCTTTTGTAGGGGCTATGTAACTGTTATCACGGCTTGCAATTACCGCAGGGGGAATAGCCGTCTTCTATTAATTCCTCGCGGGATTTGTTGGTGGTTTGGCGGTTATGCTCTTTTATATCCTTTGCAGAAGAGCAATTTGGGTAATGGAACTTTTTGCTGTTTGTGTTAAGAATATAGGTTATATCGTTTGCATCGGCAGAG
>JAFYOG010000042.1 GCA_017560285.1 Clostridia bacterium | reverse complement strand
GATATAAATTCATAAATATCGCTTATTTGAGCATACAATATACGTTCTTGCTTTATTTCTACGTTTGTTACCGCTGTTTCCTTTTTTGGTTCTTCTTTAATAATATTATTGCAGGGAACAGACGAGGAATAGCCTGCGGCAGAAAGAACGGCAATACGTCTTTCCAAATCTGCAATACGTGCCGCCAACGCTTTTGTGGAATCGGAAACGCTTCTATCGCACATTTTAATAATTGACATTTCCAAAATAACTCTTTTATTGGTTGCGTATTTGGAAATTCTGCTTTGTGTTTCTTCTAATACGTTGCTGATATAAAATAAAAGCTCATTAGAAAGTTCTTTTATAATTTCAGCTTTTTCGCCTGTATATTTGTTGGCTTTGTTAAACCTTAAAAGCTGCTTTTCGATAATAATATCTCTTACAACAACGGATAAATCATCTATAAATACAGATATATCTTTAGAAGATTTGTGTATGGTATCAACAATTTCTATAGCGGTAGGTATATCTTTATCGGAGATCGCCTTCAGTAAATCAAAAATTACGTCGTCGCTTGCAAGACCCAAAACACTGCGAACGATTTCGGTGGTGATTTCTTCGCTATGGCCGTTGGAGCAGGCTTCTAAAAGCGAAAGCGCATCTCGCATAGAACCATCGGCTAATCTTGAAATTAAAGAAGCTGCATCTGAAGAAATATTTATATTTTCTTCCTTTGCAACAAATTCCAAGCGTTGTTTTACTGCCGATTCATCAATTCTCGAAAAATCAAATCTTATACAACGGGAAATTATCGTTGGGGGTAATTGGTTAAGCTCGGTTGTCGCAAGGATAAATACTACGTATTCAGGCGGTTCCTCAAGCGTTTTTAATAATGCATTAAACGCGCTGTCGGTTAACATATGAACCTCGTCGACAATATAAACGCGCTTTTTTAGTACGGAAGGGGGGTAAACAACTTCCTCGCGTAGATCGCGAATGTTATCAACCTTATTGTTACTTGCGGCATCGATTTCTAAAACGTCGGTGGCGCTGCCGTTATCGATAGCCTTGCAAGAAGCGCATTCGTTGCAAGGGTTGCCATCGATAGGGTTTTCGCAGTTTACCGCTTTTGCAAGTATTTTTGCAGAGGAAGTTTTACCTGTGCCGCGCGTACCGCAGAATAGATAAGCGTGGGAAACACGGTTAGAAGCACATTGCTTTTTTAAAATAGAGGTAATATGATCCTGCCCCGAAATTTCATCAAAAACACGGGGACGCCATTTTCTGTATAAAGATAAATACATATAAACCTCCTAAACAAAAAATTGAGATACAAAATATGGCCATACATCTATTTCGAACAAGGCTTCCATCCGTAAACCGAAATTTCCTCTCAAGACAGGCACCCTTGCGGCACATCCGTATGTCTGTTTAATGCTGCTTGGTTCCCCACCTGACATAATTCACAGGTACGAATTGCGCAAGGACCCGCCTCTCGGCAAGGACCTTTCGGCGCGGCGACACAAACATTGCCCTCTATAGGTGGTCACCCCCACTATAGCGGATTGTGGGTACAAGGCACCGCTAACTCCCCGGTTAGTATGACCATATTTCGTATCTCATCTTCGCAATTATAACATATACTTAACATCATTTCAAGTCTTTTTTAACTTAAATATATATGTATTTTAATTGACATTACGTGATAAATAATATATAATAATCTATTAAAGGAGGCGAATTATATGGAAAAAGTAATATTTAAGGTTTTCTTTTCGAAATCAAAAGAAAACGATTGGTTAAATTCCCTTGGGAAACAAAGGTATTTGCTTACCAAAATATCCGATTCACGTTATTTTTTCACAGTCTCCGAAGATAAGGTATACAGTTATTCCATAGAGTATTTAAACTGTTCGCCAAACAGCACTACCGCCGAAGAATATATGCTTAGAAAAAAAGAGCAGGGAATATATCCGATTATTACAGGTAAAAACTGGATGTATTTTACATCTGAATGCACCGTTATAAATACCGACGCCGAAGTACATAAGAAAAATTCCATATTCTATTTTTGGCGATGGTTATATTCATTGTTGCTTTCGGTATTGGGTGCGGTGGTTATTGGGTATCAAGCCTTTGCTTCACGGTTTATTCTTGAAGCTGGCCATACCGGCAACGGTCATATTAAAATAACCGAGGTGTCGGGCAATTCATTTGGCGATGCTTTTGCAAAAATGTGGAATGGGATTTTAAGCTTCATCGATAAAACCTACTTAGAGCTGTTCAGAAACATTTTCGGCGAGAGCGATGCAGTTTTCGTATTGGCTGTTGCAGTGCCGTTGGTTATAATTTCTTCGGTTTATTTCACGTTTAACTTTGATGAATACCGAATACAGCGCAAATTGGCTAAAAAGTGCGAACTGCCAAGTAATGAAATTGAGGTAGAACAAAATGCAGAGTAAAGAATACAGCATAAAATTAAAAGCGGTAGCCGAAAAGCATAATCTTACCGCTATATACGTTCCCGAAAATTACAATGAAATTCTTGTTAAACGTGCAGATTTAAGCCGTCCGGGATTGCCCTTTACGGGTTTTTATACCGATTTTGAAAACGAAAGAATTCAGCTTATCGGTAATATGGAGCACAGCTATCTTGCTTCGTTAACGCCCGAAGAACGCAGCGCTTCTTTAAAAAAATTCTTTTCGTACAATGTAACGGCTGTAATTGTTACAACGGGTTTGGAAGTTTTTAAAGAGCTTAAAGAAGAAGCATCGCTAAGCAAAACACCGTTGTTTATTTCAGAAGCACAAACAAGCGAATTAATGGCAGCTATTACATCGGGCCTAAACGTTTCGTTGGCTGAACGTATTACTCAGCACGGCGTTTTGGTTGAAGTATACGGCGAAGGCATACTGTTGCTTGGAGATAGCGGTGTAGGCAAAAGCGAAACAGCAATAGAGCTTGTTAAGCGCGGTCACCGACTTATTGCAGATGATGCAGTTGAAATCAAGCGTGTATCTGCAATAACTTTGGTAGGTTCTGCGCCACAGCTTATTAGACACTATATCGAGCTTAGAGGTATCGGAATAGTTGACGTAAGACGTATTTTTGGTATGGGTTCGGTAAAAGATTCCGAAAAAATCGATTTAATTATCAATTTCGAAAACTGGGTACAAGGTAAAATGTACGACAGATTTGGTCTTGATACCGAATACACAGAAATATTAGGTATAAAAATACCTTCGATTACTATCCCTGTTAAGCCCGGTAGAAACTTGGCTGTAATTATTGAAATTGCGGCAATGAACCACCGACAAAAGAAAATGGGGTTCAACACAGCAGAAGAATTTGAAAAGCGTTTGCAAGAGCAAGCGGGAATGTTAGATTAATTTGGAGGAAAATATGTATTATCTTGGTATTGATCTTGGCGGTATGTCTATTAAAGCGGGTATTTGCGATGACAACGGAAAAATCCTTTGCAAGGATACCTGCGTTACCGTTCGCAACGAAGACGGCGACAGAATCATTAACGATATGGCAAATCTTTGCCTTAAGGTTATTTCCGATGCAGGACTTACAGTTAATGATATTGAATATGCAGGTATTGCTTCTCCCGGCAGTGCCGATTCCGAAAAAGGCGTAATTATTTATGCCGCAACCTTGCCTTTTCTTAACTATAATATTGCAGAAAAGCTTTCCGAAAGAACAGGCATAAAGAAGATTTACGTAGAAAACGATGCTAACGCTGCCGCAAAGGGCGAAGCTACATACGGCGCGGCAAAAGGTTATAAAGATTCACTTTTCGTTACTATCGGCACCGGCGTTGGCGGCGGTATAATTATCGATGGTAAAATATACACCGGATTTAATTTCTCGGGTGCAGAATTAGGCCATATGGTTATCGTTAAAGACGGCGACGAATGTCCCTGCGGCAGAAAAGGCTGTATGGAAAGCTATGCTTCTGCAAGCGGTCTTATTAAGCTTACCAAAAAGAGAATGGAAGAAAACAAAGACAGCATAATGTGGAAGCTATGCAACGGCGATATTAACAACGTTAACGGTAAAACCGCTTTCGATGCTCAGCGCGAAGGCGATGCTTGCGGCATTGCGGTTGTGAAGGAATATATCGAATACCTTGCATGCGGTATAGTTAACTTCATAAATATTTTCCAACCCGAAGTATTAAGCATCGGCGGCGGTATCTGTAAGGAAGGGGAAACCTTGCTTGCCCCCATACGCGAAATTGTAAAGCGCGAACAGTATTCTCGCCACAGCGATAAGCAGACAATTATTAAAACAGCAGAACTAGGAAACGATGCGGGCATTATCGGTGCTGCTTCCCTAGGCAAATAACGGAGATCAAATGGCAATTACACTAGAAACAGAAATCCAAACTCTATATACCATAGCATTGCGAGGATTAGTAATTTTTCCTTGCGGCACCGCAAGCTTTGAAATCGGCAGAAAAAAATCAGTTAATGCATTTAAGGCGGCTTTTAAGGAAGGGCAGGATATTTTTCTTGTACCCCAGCAAGATCCTTCCATACCCGATCCAAGGCCTGCCGATTTAATGAACACCGGCGTTATTGCAAAAATCGATCATTTCGTACCTTTGAACGATGGCGGTATGCAAATTATTGTTAAAGGCATCAGCCGAGCAGAGCGCATTAATACCAGCGTAACAAGCGATTATATAATTTGCGGTGTAAGAGCACAGACAATGCGTAAGGTATCTATAACCCGCGAAAAGATCGCTACAAAAGAGCTGTACGAAGTTTTTTCGGAATATTTAAACTTTATTTCTAAGCCTTCCGAGGAAATAATTGAAGAGGCAAATCATATTGCCGACGCTTCTCAGCTTGCCGATTTTTTGGCAAGTAATTTCGTTATTAGTTTTGACGAACGAAAAACATTATTGGAAGAATATGATGCAATAAAGCGTATTAAGCTTTTGTGCGATATTTTCAGAAAAGATATAGAGATTTTCAATTTAGAAAACAATATACAGCAAAAGGTTCGTCATAATCTTCAAAAGTAACAAAGGGATATATATCTGCGTGAACAGTTAAAGGCGATTAAGCACGAACTTGGTGATGAATCCGCAATGGAGGAATCCGAAGACAGCGACGAATATTACTCTAAAATCAATAATTCGGAAATACCCGACGACATTAAAGAAAAGCTGTTAGCCGAAAATGCCAAACTCGCAAAAATGCCCTTTGGCACACCCGAAGCTACTGTTATTAGAAATTATATCGAAACCTGCTTGGAATTACCTTGGGGTAAAAAGAGCAAGGATAGTATGAATATCGTTAAGGCTAAAAAGGTTTTAGATAAAGACCACGACGGTATTGAAAAAGTTAAGGAACGTATTTTAGAATTTATCGCTGTTAAACAGTTGCGCCCTGATTTAAAGGGGCAGATTTTGTGTTTTGTCGGCCCTCCCGGTGTTGGTAAAACTTCTATAGCAAAATCCATTGCTACAGCAACAGGCAAAGAGTTTGCCCGTATTTCTTTGGGTGGTATTAGGGACGAAGCGGAAATCCGCGGACATAGACGCACTTACATCGGTGCAATGCCCGGTAGAATTATAAATGCATTAAAGCTTGCAGGTACTTCTAACCCCGTTATACTCTTTGACGAGCTGGATAAGCTTACCAAAGATGCCCACGGCGATCCGACAAGTGCTATGCTCGAAGTGTTGGATGTAGAACAAAACAATGCATTCCGCGATAATTTTATAGAAATACCCGTAGATTTATCAGAATGCTTGTTTATAGCAACCGCAAATACTACCGAAACAATCCCCGCGCCGTTGCTTGACCGTTTGGAAGTAATAAATATGGACAGCTATTCCGATAAAGAAAAGCTGGCGATAGCAAAAAATCACCTTATTCCCAAGCAGTTAAAGCTTCACGGTCTTAAATCTTCCCAATGTAAAATAACCGATGCGGCTGTAAAAGAGTTGATTACATCATACACCCGCGAAAACGGTGTTCGTAATTTGGAAAGAGAAATCGCTTCTGTTTGCAGAAAAAGCGCACGCCGAATTGTTGAGGGTGCAGCTAAGATTAACGTAACCGTTCCAATGCTATGCGAAATGTTAGGGCCCAAAAAATTCCTGCCTGACAGTATATATGATTCCGACGAAGTTGGTATTGTTAACGGCTTGGCATGGACATATCTCGGCGGCGATATGCTTCGCATTGAATGTTCTTCAATGAAGGGTACCGGCAAGCTTGAATTAACCGGTCACCTTGGCGATGTTATGAAGGAAAGCGCCCTTGCGGCAATGAGCTATATTCGTAAGAATTGCGAAGCCTTGGGTGTAGAAGAGGATTTCTTTACCAAACGAGATATTCATATACATGTTCCCGAAGGTGCTATTCCCAAAGACGGTCCTTCGGCCGGTATAACCATTGCAACTGCAATGCTAAGCGAATTAACAGGCAGAACTGTACGGAGAGACGTGTGTATGACCGGTGAAATTACTCTTACCGGCAGAGTTCTTCCCATTGGCGGACTAAAAGAAAAATCGATGGCAGCTTACAAATGCGGCGCAAAGAGGGTAATTATTCCTTCGGAAAATGCCGCAGATATAACAAAGTTTGATTCGGAGGTAAAAGAAGCTATAGAATTTATACCCGTTAAGCATATTTCCGAGGTATTTGATATAGCTTTAAATAAATGATTATGGAAATGTCATTTGGCGGATTAAACCTTCATAAAACCGATTTAAAAATTACAGCGGGCTTACCCAAGCAGTTGATTAAAGACGGCGTTCCGCAAATTGCGTTTGTAGGCAGATCAAACGTTGGAAAAAGCTCTTTAATTAACTCATTATTGGGTAGAAAAAAGCTTGCGCGCGTTTCTTCCGAACCGGGTAAAACCATTACCGTTAACTATTACGAGGTAGATAATAAGCTGTTTCTTGTAGATTTACCCGGATACGGTTTTGCCCGTCGCTCTAAAAGCGATATCGGCAAATGGTCATCTTTAACAGAGCATTATTTTGTAGATAATCCTTCTCTTACCTACGTTTTACAGTTAATCGATATAAGGGTAGGCATTACAGAAGACGATAAAATGATGTTAAACTATTTGGACCACTATAACGTGCCCTATATTGTTGTTGCAACAAAATGCGACAAGCTTAATAAAACAAAGCTTAACGAGGCTTGCTCTAAGCTATTGTCAAGCGGAGTTTTACGAAGCAACACAGAGATTATTTTATATTCATCTTTAAAGGGAATAGGCAGAGAAACTCTGTGGCAAAAAATTATAGAAACTTCTATAGGTAACACCAATGATACACAATAACATTTCTATCTTAAACAACGGTCATCTTGCTTTTTCTAACGTAGATACCGTTGAAATGGCAAACAAATACGGCACACCGCTGTATCTTGTTGACGAGAACAAAATTAAAGAAAATTGCAGGGAATATAAAGCCGCTCTGGAAAAATATTTCGGTAAAGAAAGCCTGCCGCTTTATGCAAGTAAGGCATTGTGCTACAGAAATATTTATCGCATTCTTAATGAAGAAGGACTATGCATAGACGTAGTTTCCGGCGGTGAATTATATACCGCTTTAAGCGTTGGTTTTCCCGCGGAACGAATTTATTTCCACGGAAATAACAAAACCCTTAACGAAATTTGCTATGGCTTGGATAACCGTATAGGCGGCTTTATAGTCGATAATTTTGATGAACTTGTACGTATTAATGCCGAAGCGGGGAAGCGCAATATAAACCAAAACATTTTGTTGCGTCTTTCTCCGGGTATCGACCCCCACACCCACCGCGCGGTAGTAACCGGTAACGTGGATTCCAAATTCGGTGTAGCTATCGAAACCGGCCAAGCGCTTGAATTTGTAAAAGCCGCTATCGAATGCGAAAATTTAACTTTAGAGGGTATCCATTGTCATATCGGCAGCCAGATATTCGATAAATATCCTTTTACAGATGCCGCTAAGAATATGTTGGATTTCGCTTTGGAAATTAAGAACAAGCTTGGTTTTGATGTAAAGAAAATCAATCTCGGCGGTGGTATAGGCGTTAAATATACAAACAATGACCCTGACGTTACCATTGATGAAATTTTCTGCGAGATTAAAAAAGAACTCGATTCTATGGTTTCCGAACGGGGCTTGGAATCTTTGGTGTTCCTTTTCGAAATGGGTAGATATATTTCCGCTAATGCAGGAATGACACTTTACACCGTTGGCTCTGTAAAAGAGATTACGGGTTACAAAAAGTATGTTTGTATCGACGGCGGTATGTGCGACAACCCCCGTTACGCCTTGTATCAATCTAAATATACCGTTTATAATGCATCCAACGCAAATAGCGAAAGAACTATGGTAGCGTCCGTTGCAGGACGTTGCTGCGAAAGCGGCGACCTTATAGGCGAGGATATGCAGTTGCAGGAATTCAAGCGGGAGGATATAATGGCTGTTGCCGTTACCGGTGCATATAACTATGCAATGTCCTCTAACTATAACCGCTTACCAAAACCTGCTATGGTTGCCGTAGAAAACGGCGCAGATAAGCTGGTTGTAAAGCGCGAAACCTATGAGGATATAGTTAAAAACGAATTATAAAATAACACCGCCGAGAAATATAGTTAGAGGAGGAATCTAAATGAATAAGAAATCGGCTATTATAGCTACTGTTATCAACCTCGTTCACATAGTTATTGTTGCGGTAGGCTTTATGTCTGTGCCGCTGGCAATAGTCTTTTTGAAACATGACGAGACTTTGATAAGGCTTGTTGCTTCGTTCTTGATAATGTCGTTTTTTGTTGTTGTTCTTCCTATACTAAACGATTTGTTGCTATATCGTTATTTTAATAAATTCATTAAAGTCTATGTTTTTGTGTTAGCATTCAGAATTGTTTCCTGTGTTATTGCATTAACACTGCTTGTTATAACAGAATTTGTTTTTGCTATTTTTCTTCTACCATGGATAATATCATTAGGATATTCACTTTTGCAAATTATTAAAAATATCAAAAAAGTTCGCAACAGCAGATAGCGAAAAAAAGGAAATTACTATATGAGAAAAATTAAAATTTTCAGCATATTCGGTTTAATATGTGTAATGGTGTTTTCGCTTATTGCCTGCTCTCTTGAAGATATTGTTGAAAATTTACCCGAATTGCAGTACGAAACAAATTTGGAAGTAACTTTTGAAAATTTAGAAGATATAACTAAATTTGAAGATCGGATTGAGGTTTTGAATTTAGACATAGCTTCAAAAGTTCAAAACGAAGATGTCATCAAATACTGTTTGATTGGCACTGATTATATCACTGAATATAGAAGGCCTACACTTGAAAACTCGTATTCAATTTCAGTTGAAGATAATGGGAAGAAAGTGTTAGGAAGTTCTGACATTATTAATCTTAATTTCAAAGGATATTGTATAGACTTGTATGCAGATGAGTCTTTTTACTCTTTGTATGATAACCAGACCGTAAGAAATTTAAGATTATGTATTAATGGCGAAACAATTGATATTAAAGGTTATTTCTTTGAAGAAAAATCCGATAGATTTATTCTTTTTAATGCTTCTACGGATAATTTTGCTGAAGATAAAAAATCGTTATGGGAATTTGCATTCGGTTACGCAACCGAACCATACACAGGCGCTGTTAACGTTGATTTAATTGAGCATCATCTATTATTAGATAGCATTAGTTAAAACAAAAGGGACTAAAACTAATTAATTGCATACGTTTTGCCCCTTAAGCCAATCTCTTTTAACGCGCGTAAATATGAATACACATAAGAAAAGTGATAAAAAGTGTTTCTGCACTTTTTATCACTTTTCTTTACACATAAACAAAACCATTCATAACCTGCTTATTCGTGACTAAATTTCATTACGTTTGGGAACACTTTGTTTAGAACGGAGTGAAAGAATGTAT